>JAJQFG010000063.1 GCA_021201315.1 Erysipelotrichaceae bacterium | reverse complement strand
AAGCAGCTTCTAAGATAGCAGATAAATTGATTGTACAAGAACTTGTTAAGTCTTCACCAGTTGCATAACCATCTTCATCTACAGCAGTAGCAGCGATTTCATCAACTGTTTTACCTTCGCAATATTCATCAAATGCTGCAGCTTGTTCATACCATTCGCCACCACCATCAATATTACCTAATGAAGCTGAATAATCTTTCATACCATAGTCATCGCCACGTTCTAACTTAGTTTCTAATGTTTCACCAGCATTATCGATTTGAGCGATATCTAAGATTGCATTAACAACTTTACTATCAGAATCTAAAGCAAATACAATGATGTTTGTATCCAATGTTGTATCATCTTCAATTGTCATTGAACGACCCATAACGATGCTTTCAGCAGAAGTATCTTCAGCATTTTCACATGCTTTTGTAGTAGCTTCAATAAAATCAGTAACATGAATTGTACAAGAACTTGTTAAGTCTTCGCCAGTTGCATAACCATCTTCACTTACTTCAGTTGCAGCGACTTCATCGCCAGTTTTGCCAACACAATATTGTTCAAATGCTTCAGATTGTTCATACCATTCGCCACCGCCATCAATGTTACCAAGGCTTGCTGAATAGTCTTTCATACCATAAGAATCACCACGTTCTTCTTTAGTTTGAGTGTATTCACTATCTGTACCAGGTGTAGATTGAGCTACATCTAAATCGATATATTGAATGACACCTTCACTATCAAGACCTACAGCTACGAATGTTGTAGAAATTTCTCCATCCTCTACAGAACTAACAACACCTAAACCTACTTTTGCATAAGTTGCAGCTGTTACTGAATCACTCTTACATCCTACAAGTGTTGTAGCAACTAGCGCAAATGCTGCTAATGTGCTTAATAATTTTTTCATTATAATACTCCTTTCGTTTATAGGTTAAGTATATAATATTTTTTCACAAAGTTCAATACATACGCAAAAGATTAGCGTTGACTAACAGCAATTATTTTATCATTCTGATAATTAATTACTTATTCAGTTTTTTGACTATTCATAGTATAATAGAATAAAAGGATGTGAAATATATGAATTTAAAAAATGCTATAAAAACCGTCCAATTATTTAAGAAAAAAGAAAAACTCAAAGAATTGTATACCCCTTGGGGTGAAAATATTGATGAAGAACACATTTTAGAAGAATATCCTAGACCACAGATGCGTCGTTATAATTATACAATGCTTAATGGTTTATGGTCTTACGCTTTTAGTAAACATGCTGATTTACCTAATGAATATGATGGTGAAATATTGGTTCCTTTTTCACCAGAATCTATACTTTCTAAAGTTAAAAGGCAATTACAACCTCATGAATATTTATGGTATAGAAAAGAATTTGATATAGAATATGTTGATCATAAAAGATTGATTTTACATTTTGGAGCTGTTGATCAAATATGTGATGTTTTTATGAATAATGAAAGGATTTATCATCATATAGGAGGTTATTTACCTTTTGAAATAGATGTGACTGATTATTTATTAGAACATAATGAGCTTGTTGTATGTGTTCAGGATTTTTCTGATAAGAGTTATCATGCCAAGGGTAAGCAAAGATTGAAAAATGGTGGTATGTATTATACAGCTCAAAGTGGTATTTGGCAGAGTGTATGGTATGAATGGGTGGATGATATTTATATGAAGGATGTGCATATTATTCCTGATTATGATCAAGATAGTATTAAGATACGCATCAATACCAATGCATCTATACATACACCAATAACTTTCCAAATTGATGATCAATCACCTATAACTCAAGATTTAGCTTATGAAAATGTGATACCTGTGATGCATAAAGTATCATGGACACCTGATTATCCATATTTATATCATTTAAAGATTAATTTAGAAAATGATGAAGTGATTTGTTATTTTGCGATGCGTTGTTTTACTATTGAAAAAGATGAACAAAATATTCCTCGTATTTGTCTTAATCATCACCCTATTTTTTTACATGGTGTATTGGATCAAGGTTATTATAGTGATGGTTTATATACCCCAGCAAGCGATGAAGCTATGATTAATGATATTCAACAAATGAAGGATTTAGGTTTTAATACGATTAGAAAGCATTGTAAGATTGAAAGTGCAAGATGGTATTATCATTGTGATCATATGGGGATGATTGTGATGCAGGATATGATTAATGGTGGTGAGGCTTATCATACATGGTATGTGACTTATATGCCTACATTATTTAAGCAGACACAAGGTTTTTCTGATAAGTTGTCTTATTTATTATCTAGAGAAAATGAAACTGGTAAGGAAGAATTTGAACAAGAGTGTTTGGATACGATTGATGCTTTATCTTATTTTCCAAGTATTGCTTGTTGGGTTTTGTTTAATGAAGGTTGGGGTCAGTTTGATACTGATCGTTTGACTGATTTGTTGAGGGAGAAGGATTCTACAAGGTTGATTGATTCTAGTAGTGGATGGTTTGATCAAGGTTGTGGTGATTTTAAGAGTGAGCATCATTATTTTGATGAACCTGTTGTACCTCAAGATGATCGTGCTTATTTATTATCAGAGTATGGTGGTTTTATTTTAAAGGTTGATGATCATGTTAGTGTAGAAGCTAGTTATGGTTATCAAACTTATGAGAATGCCAAAGATTTACAAGAAGCTTTTAAAAATTATAAAGATAATATTATTAAGCCTCTTATTTCCAAAGGTTTATGTGGTGCTATCTATACACAATTAAGTGATATTGAAGAAGAAATTAATGGTATATTAACCTATGATAGAAAAGTGAATAAATTCAAATGAAAAAGGTCTTTTAGACCTTTTTGCATTCTTCAAGTAATCGATTGACTTTATCTAGTTGTTTTTGATAATAAAAGTACACATTCACTTTATTTTCATAAAGTTCTTTAGCATCTTCTAAGTATAATCTTGCCTCTTCGACATCTCTTTCAACACCAATACCCTTTAAATAACACTCACCTAATCTTAAGAATATTTCAGGATATTCATCCATCATAAACTCATCCGTCACAAAATCATAAACCCTACAATAATAATCAAAAGCCTTCTCTTCATTTTTGTTGACTATCTCACCATAGCGATAAAAATCACCCATTTTCATAATACCTTCGATGCATCCCGCATCTGCTGAATCCAAAAAATAAGCAAAACCTTTTTGTTTATCAACTTCAATACCTCTACCATAATAATAACAATACCCTAAATTACACATAGCCTGACCATTGCCTAATTTCGCAGATTGTTGATAATACTCAATAGCCTTTAAAAATCCTTCTTTCGTTTGTTTTTGGTACTCCTTTGCACCTAAATTTAATAATCTATCTGATTCGTCCATAAATTCTCCTCTAATCATCATTTCTTAAATCTTTTTCTTCATTAATATATCTAATCGTTTCATCCAATCCATGATCAGCTAAATAATAAAGCAACTCCTCTAATATTTCTCTAGTCTTAGGATGCATGATATAACTATGCTTACCTCCTTCATAATAAGTTAAAGCGTCTCTATCCGTATAACGATCACCATTATAAATCATACTTGCTGCTACACGATCACAAAACATCTCTAAAATATAACGATTAGGCATCTTGGCAGCCGTAACACCATTACGTGTCATATCCACCCAAAACTCCCAATGATGCTTATTTCTACCTTTATGATGCAACCAGGCTAAAGAATAACCCTTTTCTTCACGTTCAGCAGAATTAGGCGACCTTGTTCCTTGATAATACTTGGCACCTGTATAAAATTCTGGCCATGAATATTTTGATAAATCATGAAGTAATCCTTGTTTATATAATTTAACTCTAAAACAAAGTTGACCTACTTTAATCTTATGTTTTGTAATTGTTTTAAAATGTTGTATTGGTTTCATTTTATCACCCAGGTCTATTATAACGAAAATATCATAATTTTCAATTATATGTATGTTTTTTTCAGTCATAAGACTTTATTTTTTTGAAATCAGTGATATAATGAATGAAATAGGAGGTGCATTTTATGCCTTTAAAGATTGATGTTCAAACTAATATTAATGATCGCGATTTAACAATTGAAAAATGTACTGAAATTATTACGATATTGCAGAAATGCTACAAAGACATGAGAAAAGAAACCTATTCTCACTTTCTAAGTACAAGATCACTTATGCATTCTTTAATTTTTGTATTAGTACTCTATGTATTTTATCTTTTAACTGAAGATATGTTCTTTGTCTATCTCATGCCTATTTCTGTTGCATTATCAATGTTAACATCAATTATCAGTGCTGAATATATGACAAAAGTAACTCGTAAACAAATCTATAAACAAGTACAACACTATAAACAAAAACGTGATGCACTTTTAAATAAACAAAATTTCGAAGCTTAAGACTACGCTATGTAGTCTTTTTATTATTCAACAAAAATAGCGACACTACTAAAATCCACCTTCATTATATGCTCTAGCGATAACATATGAAGGTTCATAATAAGCACTACCATTATAGTTATCAATTGTTTCACAAATTTCATTATTATATACACGAATGATTCCTGATACATAATCTTCATCAGGCAATGCTGTATCAACAATTAATCTTGAATATACTTTTCCCATATCTAATTCAGATGGGATCTTGTCACACAATTCTTTATCAACAATAGTAATATCAAAATCATCTTCATTTAATTTATATTCATTAATCCAATCCTCCTCGACCTGTTCTGGATTAGAACTATGTAATACATTAGCAACACTTATTAAATGATAGAGCTCATCATAACCAATTGTATTAACAACATATTTATTATGTTGATGAAGTTTTCTTGCGACTCGTTCAATCATATAACACACATAAAACAAATCATTTTCAACAATTTCTTCGTCTTCAAAATACTTATTTTTCATAGGATTATCTGACCTCCAAATTCAATTCATCAATAGCTTCAATAGCATCTACATAGTTCAGGTTTCTTACAATGGTCTTACCTTTTCGATTATATAAAGTATACAAATTTATATGACTATTTAAATCAGGACAACATTTAAGTACATTTTCTATAGTTTCTTTACTATGCGATGTCAAAAATAATTGTACATTCAATTCCATACAAGTTTGTAATAGTAATTTAAATAGTGTATCCATAATGGATATATGTAATGAATTTGAGAATTCATTAATACAAATCCTTTCTTCCTTCAAATTCAAGCATCAATCTACTATACTCACAACTTATATCCAATGCCAAATATGGAGGAATATTATCCAAATATAAATCTAATCTAGCGAGTTGGGCAAAGTCTTCACCTTCTAGATGTTCTTTTTGTATGATTTTTTTAAATTGATCAAACTTCTCCCATAGTATAGTAGACAAAAGATCGGCATTAAACCAACCTTCTACAATACCATCATAAGGAATATTAGATAATCCAACATCTTCATTAACTATAAGTTTATTCGTTAAATCATAAATAACAGCATTTTCTATACTATTCACAACAAATGGTGAATGTGTTGTAACAATGAACTGGATATTTGGAAATAATGTTATTAAAAGTGGTAAGATATCTTTTTGATTTTGTAAGTCTAGATGCATGTCAATATCATCAATAAGCACAATACCATGAATGTCATTATAAAACAGTTTTCTTTTTAATTCATTAATCATACCTATAACAGAACGAGAGCTACTCGATGATGTATTGTTACAATATGAAAACAAACCTTTTGTTTTTATTTGCGTATGGTAATCAGATGATTCTATATGAAAAGGAAGATCAGCATTTGGCTTTCTTTCACCATTGTAATATGCAAAAACTAAACTTCCTTCATAATTAACTGATAATTCCATATTGTTATCTCTGTTACCTTCTAAACAATGAGAAATAGCATCTAAAAGAATTGTTTTACCACTGGCATTTCTGCCAGCGATAATCAAATGCCTATTAGAAGAAATAGGAATATCGATATTTTTTAAATGTCTTAATGAATTGATATGAATATGTGATATATAACTATTCATGTTTTCCTAATAATTCTTCTAATGTTTTTCTCACATTATGAGCAGCATCTTCTTGTATTTCAATAATTCTAGCACCTTGATTTCTTGCCACTTGTCTTAAATCAACTGCAATTGATGTATACATTGAACACCCAATAACTATAAATACATCACCAGGCTCTAAATCATAACACATAGCATAAGCTTTAGAATAATTAGGTGCTGGATCGCCATATAATACTGGTTTATTGTATAAAGAATAAGCAATATCCATCTCATCATCATCTGGCAAGCCTCCATGTAACTCTAAAGCATCACTACCAGCTGCTTTATGTAAACCATCTATATTCATGGTAATAACAGGAATGTGATACTCTGCTAAAGCATAATGAGCATCATTTGGCTTTGCCCCATTCATATTGGCTTTTAGTTGTCTTACAACCTCATTATATTCTTCATGATGTTCATCGGCATAACTTCTAAATAACTTCTCTCTTACGTCAGGTCGATCCATGAAAGTGGATACAAAATAAGGCTACTCATTTAAATAATCTAATTTTGAAAATATTAATCTTAATCTAGGATGATTCTCCCATGGAAATTCCATAAATATTTTTTGTCTTTCAATATAAAAGTCTTCTGGTACTCTGATGCTAAAGAATACATTAAACCAAGCTTTTAGTTTATGTCTACGTCTTTTTAAATATCTTTCATCGAGGTCAGCATTATCAACAAAATCTCTACAGCTATCAACAAGAATTCTATCATATTCATCTTTATCTGCAATCGAATTAAGCAATACAGTTTCAATCGCACCATACTCGTCTAATGGAATGACCAAAAGAAGTAAAGATATTGTTATTTCTTCATCAATAGAATTAGGAAAAGACACTGTAATCCATTCATTATTCTTTATATCTTTTTTTATTTCTCCTCCATACTTTTCAATTGTTTCTTTAACCAAACTAATAATATTCAGTTCGGAATCAGCATCATCACGGTCAGTCATTAAAACAATGTTATTATATACATCTTTTGGTAATGCATTGCTATTTCTTTTAAAGGCTTTATCAAGCATATATATCAAGCTACTACTTCCACCTCTATGACCAACAATAATCTTATTTGTACCCTTTTTTAATACTCTATTCCAATTCATAAAGCGTATACTTGTATCTGCTCTCTCATCCTGCCAACTATAAACCTTTCTCATATAATATTGAACAAACAAGCAGTCCGTTAGACCTTCACACATTATAATTGATGTCATTATTATCTAACCTCCAAATTTAGTTCGTCAATAGCTTCAATAGCATCTATACAGTCTAAGGTTCTTACAATTGTCTTACCTTTTCGATTAAACAAAGTATATAAATTTATATGATCACTTAAACTAGGACAACATTTAAGTACTTTTTCTATAGCTTCTTTACTATGTGATGTCAAAAACAATTGTACATTCAATTTCATACAGGTTTTCATAATCCATTCAAATGTTCTATTCATAGCTGTTGTATGTATAGCTGTCTCAAATTCATCTAATAATAATATCCCATCTTTAGCTGCTATAACTGCACTCATCAACATTATAGCCTTTTTCATACCATCACCATATAATTCCAATGGTACAGATTTTTTATGATTTTTAGACAATATAGTATATCGTTTTCTATAAGAAGAATGATTGCTAGTATCAGCATTAATATTAAGAATACCATCATCAAATTCTTTTAAGACATCTAACATTTCCATAAATAGATCAGCGTCATCCAATGTTTCAGTTAAATAAACGTCATTAAGGGTATGTCTAAATGGTGAAATATAGACAGTTTTATAAATACTATTGACTTTATCATCTCTATTAAATCTATTGTATTCATTAAAACTCTCAGTTTTCCTTGTTTGACCATTAATAGCATATTCTAGCTTCATACTTTCTGTTTCAATTATTTCGCAATGAGAATCATCTTGCGATTCATTATCATATCCCTGCATTTTTCTTATTTCATTTTCAAATAACATTTCATACTTATTTTCTTTTATTATTTGTAAATCAATATTTTCTTTAGCAGTATTAAAGGAAACACTAATCTTTGCATTCTTATCATCCACAGGAAACAAATAATTGATTTGCTCAAAAGTTGATAAACCACTTATTGATGTCCTAGTATAACCTCGCGTTGTCGTATATACTAAATTAACCAAACTATCGATATTATTCAACATATTAATATTCTCTAAAATTGTAGTTTTTCCACTATTATTATCACCAGTTAGTATATTAATATCTTTAAAATTATCCAAAGAACAATTTCTTATACCTCTAAAGCTATTTATTTGTAAATCTTTAAGATATATAGCCATATACTTCTCCTTTCACAATTTATTATTTAGCCAATAAGTTTCTCTAAAGTTTTTCTCACATTATGGGCAGCATCCTCTTGTATTTCAATAATTCTAGCACCTTGATTTCTTGCAACTTGTCTTAAATCAACCGCAATTGATGTATACATTGAACATCCAATAACTATAAACACATCACCAGGTTCTAAATCATAACACATAGCATAAGCTTTTGAATAGTTTGGTGCTGGATCACCATATAAAACTGGCTTATTATATAATGACCATGCTATATCCATTTCATCATCTTCAGGCAAGCCACCATGTAACTCTAAAGCATTACTGCCTGCCGCTTTATGTAAACCATCAATATTCATGGTAATAACAGGAATGTTATACTCTGCTAAAGCATAATGAGCATCATTTGGCTTAGCGCCATTCATATTGGCTTTTAATTGTTTTACAACTTCGATATATTCTTCATGATGTGTTTCAGCATAACTTCTAAATAACTTCTCTCTTACGTCAGGTCGATCCATGAAAGTGGATACACAATAAGGCTACTTCAAATATTGTATAAATTCAGGATATTCATCTTTATGCAATCTCATATAACTTCTTTTGAATTCAGCAAATCTAGATTTTCTTTTTAATAACAATATTATCGCTTGTTTGGTAGTATCATTTTTATCTAATTTGTACAACTCTAAAGCATCATACAAACCAATCATTTCATATGTTAGCTCATTCTTTCTTTTTCTAGACTTGAATTCTCTCATTTTAGGGCTTTTTAAAGTAAAAACATCAGTAACTAATTGTGCGGTATTCACTGCCATATAATTATTTGGATCTTTTGCTATGACATGTACATCTTTATTTTCAAGGTAAAAATCAATATATTTTTCAGGATCATCTTTACAGCAATCTATAATATCCTGGTCATATCTTTTTTGTGTTTTAACACTATTACAATGCCCACATGACAGAAACAGATTATCCCAATTATACTTTCTTTCAGGATATTTACCTCCTTTATGTGGTAAAAGATGTTCGACTTGAGGATCTTGCAAATCATCCATTCCACAAATATAGCACTTATTATTAAAATCATGAGCTAACTGTTCAACAACATCATCACAATTATATTTTCCATTTGGCTTTTTTGATTCGATTTCTAATGATGGTGGCGCTGGATAAGTTCTTTCTACCTTAATCACTTTAGATCCTTTCTCCCTTCAAATTCGAGTTTTAAACGCTTATATTCCGCAGCAATATCTAAAGCTAAATAATCAGGTATCTCTTCCAAATAAATCTGTAATCTAATAATTTCAGCAAAATCATCACCGTCTAAATGATCTTTCGATATTATTTCCTTATATTTTTCAAACTTTTCTTTTAATTTTTCAGAAAGAGTTTCAACATTAAAATAACCTTCAACAACACCATCATATGGAATATTTGATAAACCAACATCTTCATCTACTAAAGTTCCATTTTCCAAATCATAAATAATAACATTTTCAATACTATTTAGTACAAATGGTGAATGTGTTGAAACAATAAATTGAACATTAGGAAAGATGGTTGTTAACATACTTAAGATATTTTTTTGGAGTTCTAAATGTAGATGCGTTTCAATTTCATCTATAAGAACAATTCCTGGCATATCATATTTGAATTTACCATTAGCTTTATGTTCCATACGCATCATTAAATCTACAATAATATCTAAAACTGCACCATATCCACTTGATAATGTATTAAAATCAAAGTCTTCTCTATTGTCCATCTTTAAATGAAACTCAAAAGTTTCTTCATTAAAATCTAATGATACACTTTGATCTTCAAATATTGTCTTCATCAAGTCTTCAAACGAATTAAACCATTGTTCAATTTCATTAGCTCTTTCAGTTTTCTTGTTGTTTGCTGCTAATGCTTGAGTAAATTTTAAATCTACTAAATATTTAACAAAATCTTCTCTAGGTGTTTCATCTATTGTGTATTTATCCTTTATATTAATTTTTTCAACATGATTAGATAAGTTTGCTTTAAAAGATCTTTCATCTTTATAAAACGCTACAACGAAATCACCTTGATTAAAAGCTCTGTAAACACTTATTATATCAGTATTAAAGGAAACTTCTAATCCATTTCTTGTATCATTCATTTTTTTCTTATAAAAAGTAATGTCTTTTTCATAGTCAATAACTTTTCTTAAATCATTATTCTTATTAGCATTATCTAAAGAGGTTTCTGTAGACAGCAACATATCTGGATAATTACTAAATTTATCATCAGTTATAACACTATCTAAATACTTTGCCAATGCTTCTAACAAACTAGTTTTACCACTACCGTTTTTACCCGTAATAATAAGATGTTTTTTCTTGCTATTTGACATAGGAATATTGATATTTTTTAAATGTCTAACTGATTGAATATAGAGATTATTAATGAAAACATCATTCATCTACTTTCCTCCTAACAATTCCTCTAATGTTTTTCTCACATTATGAGCAGCATCCTCTTGTATTTCAATAATTCTAGCACCTTGATTTCTTGCCACTTGTCTTAAATCAACTGCAATTGATGTATACATTGAACATCCAATAACTATAAATACATCACCAGGTTCTAAATCATAGCACATAGCATAAGCTTTTGAATAGTTTGGAGCAGGATCACCATATAATACTGGCTTATTATATAATGACCACGCTATATCCATCTCATCATCTTCTGGTAAGCCACCATGTAACTCTAAAGCATCACTACCAGCCGCTTTATGTAAACCATCAATATTCATTGTGATAACTGGAATGTGATATTCTGCTAAAGCATAATGGGCATCATTAGGCTTAGCCCCATTCATATTGGCTTTTAGTTGTCTTACAACTTCATTATATTCTTCATGATGTGTTTCAGCATAACTTCTAAATAACTTTTCTCTAATGTCAGGACGTTCCATGAAAGTTGGAATTTGACTTTGTCGGCTAATCCCGGCCCCAGTAAATGCAATAATCTTCATATGTATACCCTCTTTCCTCATTTATTCTTCTATGTACAAATATGTTATTTTAATATTTACCTTATATATCTCAAAGCCTTTAACCAAATCAAAGTCTGCCCTTGTTTCTTTATCAAATATCATAACATATTCTTTCAATGCATTGTCTTTAACTGCAATACTCTTCCCTATTCCATACAACAATACATCATATAAATAAGCATTCTCACTTATAAAATAATCAACAAAATTATCTTTATTATAATTCTTATCTTTTCTAAATAATTTCCAATGTTCCTTCTTTAAATTAGCCCATGAATCAATAAGCATATAATTATTGGTCATCCTTTTTTTATATGCCATTGCTTCAAATGTCATTTTTTGAACTGATATAATACTTGGATAATTTGGAAACAAGCTAATTCCATAACTATCTATATATAAATCACACAAGTATAATAATGTCCCCTTTGACATATGTTTTAATAGCTCTTCCTCATCCTCCTTATATAAAATATCATATAACATTTCTTTCTTACTCCTCTTTTCATATTTCGACAGTTTATCAAGAACTGTTTTAGACACAGCTTGTATCCTATCATTTTTAATATCCATAATATTTTGATAGGTTAAGCCTGTTTGTTTTGCTAGTTCCATATATGATAAACCTGTCTTTTCTTTTAATTGAATTATGTAATTTGTTATAGACACCTTTATCACCTATTTATTATTATACTATATTTGCATATAAAAACAAAGCAAATTATCATATATATGATTTATATTTATTTTTCTATTGCATTTATCATATTTTATGGTATTATATGTATATAATGATTTTTGCTTTTAAAAATAATGCAAAAATCAATAAAGGAGGTGGTTAAAGTGAAAATAGAGAAACAATTTATATCATATCAAGAATTAGCTGGTTGTGTAGGCTGTAGTTACCAGCAAATTCAAAAAGTTCATGCAAAACGTATTATCAAGCTATTCAATATTGATATAAGTCGATTACCAAAAAGTGGTGTGCTTCCACTAGATTGTTGTGAACAATATTTTGATGTTACAACACCAATAAGCAAAAATACTCATTAGACCACTCGCCAAAGTCATCTTAATGAGTATACATCATGAAAGATAATATTGTTATAAAACCTTTCTAGGCCATTATAACAAATATCATTCTTTCAATCAAATTTAAAAAGAAAGAAGTATGTATATGAAAAAGAACCTTGAAAATTTAATAAACTCAAAAAATATTACTATTCGTATCAATCAACCAACCATTATTTCTACTAAAGAAGAGGTGACTTCATTATATGAATTATAAAGGAACAATTGACTTTATTGTTGAAAATCATTTCTTAAATGAAGGAAACACTGCCCGTGAACTCATTTCACAATTAATCTATGAAGAATATAAAAAGGAGCATAATAATGGAAGCAAATAATACAAGACAACATAAAGTAGGCATTTATTGCCGATTAAGTAATGATGACGATAAGATTGGTGACAGTACCAGTATTATTAATCAAAAAAATATTCTTATGGATTATGTTAAAGAAAAAAATTGGTTATTGGTTGATGTTTATATTGATGATGGCTTTTCTGGTACGAATTTTAATCGACCAGCTTTTCAACGTATGATACAAGATATTGAAGATAAAAAGATTGATTGTGTCATAGTCAAAGATCAATCACGCTTAGGGAGAAATTATATTGAAGTAGGTAATTATACTGATTATTATTTTCCAAAGCACAATGTACGTTATATTGCTTTATCTGATAGTTTTGATTCATTTAATCAAAATGATATGGATATTATTCCTTTCAAAAATATCATGAATGAATGGTATGCCAAAGATACAAGCAAAAAAATTAAAGCCGCAAATTTATCAATTGCCAAAAATGGTGGTCATAAGACTGTATGGGCACCTCTTGGCTATAAAAAAGAAGAATGAAACCATCTACATCTTGTTATAGATGAAGATACAGCATGGATTGTAAGACTTATATTTGATCTAGCTGATAAAGGCTATGGTGCTGGTAAAATTTCTAAAGAATTAACAGATCGATTAATACCTTGTCCTGCCTATTTCATTTATGAAAAACATGGTGGATATAAGCATATTTTCGAAGCCGAAGATGGTTTAAGTAAAAAATACAATTGGTATATTGGTGGTGTAAAAAGAATTCTTTCTAATAAAACTTATTTAGGTCATAGTATTCATTTTAGAAGTGGTAATTTGTCATATAAGATTAGAAAAAGAGTAAGAAATGATAAAGACGATATTCTCATTGTAGAAAATACTCATGAACCTATTATTTCTGTTGAACAGTATAAACGTGTTCAAAGATTAAGAGAAAGTAGAACTAGAGTTAGCAAAAGTGGTGAAATCAACTTGTTTGCACAAATAATCAAATGTGGAACATGTGGAAAATCTATGTCATGGTATCGTCACCCTGGAAATAAAGCTAATAACTATGGTTGTAGAGAATTTAGAGAACGAGGATAACAATATTGTAGTATGCATTATATCAGAGAAGATGATTTAAAAGCCCTCGTTTTAAAAAATATTCAAGAAGTTATTCAAAAAACTTTGAGTGATCCACAACAATTTAGTGAAGATTTATTAAAGAAAATGAACAATGATTCACAATTATCTATCAATAGAAATCTCCAACAAAAACAAGAGATCGAGAAAAAGTTAAAAGAAACAGATAATAAATTATCTCGACTTTATGATGATTATTATAGTGAAAAAATCAATATTAGAAATTTTGAAAAACTATCAAAAAAATTTCAAGATGAACAAGACCATTGTCTTAAAGAAATTGAAAATATAAATCTTGTAATGTCTAAACAAGATGATGATTTGCATAATATTGAACAATGGATTGATTTAGTTGAGAAATATAAAAATATCACTGAACTTGATTTTGAAATAGTGCATAAATTAATTTCTAAAGTTATTGTTCATGAAAGAGAAGTCACCGATGAAGGAACAGTTAGTCAAAAAGTAGAAATAATCTATAACTTCATTGGTGCTATAGATGAATAAGAGGTGCAAGTATATGAATCAAACATATAAGGAGATTGCCCTCTCCTATTCTTCTAAAAATCTTAATGTTTTTCCATTACAACCTTTAAGCAATGAACCAGCAATCCCACTTTGGGAATACTTTGCTACAACTGATATGAATCAAATCAATGAATGGTGGGATGAAAATCCAAATTATAATATAGGCATTCAAACTGGTAATGGTCTGGTTGTTATTGAAGATAAAAATTGTAAAACTATAAAAAATATTCCATCTACAATGATGGTTTCAACACCAAATAATGGATTTCAATTGTATTACTATGTTGATAGAAAAATTGAAACAAAGAAAAATCTCTATGAAGATATTGATGTCTATGGAGAAAATAGTTATGTATTAGCACCAGGAAGTCAATTAGAAGATTACTCATATTACTATGCTTTGAATCGTTCTATTAGTAATGCTAATGATATTGTTTATGATTTTTTAAATGGTGAAAAAAATTTTGTTTTAGAATCAACCGATGATTCCTCTGAAAATAATATTACATGGACAAGTGCTTTGACAATAAGTAAGCAACAGCTTAGTGGTAGTAGCGATATCATTGAGAAACTCTTACCTTCTGGGGTGGTCCTGTTTGCAGCACCAGCGAAAACAGGCAAGACTTTCTTTTGTATGCAGATGTCCAATACCATTGCCAATGGTGGAAATTTTTTAGGCTATCAATGTCATAAGGGAAATGCCTATTATTTAGCTTTTGAAGATCCTATCAACAATCAGATTGAACGCTTAAGAAATTCTTCTTACCAGATTGAAAAAGGATATGACATTGAAATATGTCCACCTTACCAAAATGGTTTCAACCTTGAAGAAAAGATTATTAATTATCTTCATTATAATCCTAATCTTAAAGCTGTGATTATTGATACCTTTGAAAAGATAAGAGAAAACACTGAAAGAACCTATGCTATTGAATATAAGGAAGTCACTTATTTTCATGAGCTTGGATTAAAGTATCATATATCTATTGTGTTGGTAATGCATACAATTAAAAATACCAATCCAGAAAATGTATTCGCTAATATTAGTGGTTCAGCTGGCACACTTGCAGCTGCTGATGGATTATTAGTGATGCTTAAAAATAAATATAATCCACAAAACAAAACGCTTTATATTGAAGGTAAGAATATTCCTACAGATGAGATTATTCTTACTCAAGATAAACAGATGAGCTTTCAACTTTTAGATATCAACATCAATACTGAACAGATTGATCCAGATTTAAATCTTATCATTCGTTATGTTATTAGTGTTGGCAAGTATTGTGGTCCTATAGAAAAGCTTGGTGTTGCAGCTAAAGTGGAATATATGAATGGTGTTCATTTAAGAAATCTTTTAGATAAAAATAAAGAGGTTCTAGGAGAATTCTTTATAAAATATACCATCCCTCAAAGAACAACCCATTCCCGACTGGTAAGTCTTGTCTATTTTGGAGCTGATACTATTGATGACACAAATGACAGTAATGACGCTATGACGCAATTTTAGTGCTGTGCTTTTTACTACGCCCCTAGAAAACTGTCATTGCGTCATAATCGTCATAATCGTCACATCGTTAAGAGTAAAAACAGCTGATTATTGTATCAGCAAGCAGCGTAATCAGGGGCCAGATTACAAAAAATTTAGGGATGACCCTAAGACCCAAAACAAGGAGTTGATGACGACATGAAACGAGAAAAGGAAGTCAAAGTTAGATTCTTTAATGAAGAACTTAAGCAATTAGATGACTATGTAAAGCTATCTGGCTATCCTTCCAGAGAATCATATATGAGAGCAGTTTTGTTGAATAACAAGCCAACAGAACTGCCTCCAATTGAATATAAAAAACTCATAAATTCTTTCAATGCTGTTGGAAATAATCTTAATCAGCTGGTCAAATTAGCTTATAAAAGACCATTAATAGAAAGAGATGCTACAATCGTTTTAAATCAATTAAAAGAACTAATAGCTTCAACAGAAGCAACGATTGGAGGTAATCATCATGGCAACAACAGCCCTATGGGCAGTTAAAAGTCGATTAGATCATCTAGTTAATTATGCATCCAATCCAGATAAGACAACAGGACTGGATGCAGCAATTAACTATATATCTAGAGATGAAAAAACAATCGAAAAAAGATATGTCTCTTATATAAACTGTTCCTTCGATGATCCAAAAACCAGTATGGTCAATACCAAAAATCACTTCAATGACAAAAGTGAAATACTTGCATTTCATGGCTATCAGTCATTTGAAGAAGATGAAGTAGATGCTGATTTAGCTCATCAGATAGGTGTTGAATATGCACAGAAAATATGGGGAGATCGATTCGAGGTTATTGTATCAACACATCTGGATACGGATAATATTCATAATCATTTTTTGATTAACTCTACATCATTTGTAGATGGAAAACGTTACAGCAATACCTATAGTGATATTCAAAGAATGCGAAATATTTCTGATGAAATATGCAAGGAATATCACTTATCTGTTATAGAAAGTAAAACACATAAAGGCAAATCAAGAAGTCAGCATTTTCATGAAAGGACATTAAGAAGTATTGTTAAAGAGGATGTCGATGAAGCATTATCATTAAGCTATTATGATAAACAGTTTTATCGTGAACTTGAATTATTAGGTTATGAAATCAAGATAACTAATAAAAATATTTCAGTAAAACCACTTCATCATAATAAGTTTATAAGATTAAAATCATTAGGTGATGAATATACAAATGAAGGTATTAGAGATAAACTTAGCAATCCAAATAAAACCAAGTCTGATCCATTTTATATGTTCACTAATATTGGTTTTGATGTAAGACCTTATTATCAAAAATATGAAAAAAGAGAGTTAAGTGGACTACAAAAATTGTATTTTCACTACCTTTATATTTTAAGAATCATTCCAAAAAATCAGGCACATCCGGTTAATAAGATGTATCGAAAGGAACAGATTGAAGCATTGAAAAAGCTTGATGAGATTTCACATCAGGCTCAGATTCTTTGTGATAATAACATCAATACGCTTGAAGAATTGAATGACCATAAGAAAAAATTAACCATTCAGGTTGAATCACTTATAACATTAAGACAGCAATATAGAAACAAAGTAAGAAGCTGTGACAGTGATGAAGAAAAAGATGAACTAAAAGCTAAAGCAAAACAATTAACACCATCAATCAGAAAACTAAATGAAGAACTTAAATATTGTGATTTAATTGAAGAAAGATCTCTTCATATGAAAAAGTATATTGATGAAATAAATTTAGATAAAAGTAAAAGGAGAACTCAGGATGCAAGATAATTATAGAGAATTAACACGATTTGGAATATTAAGAAAACAGTATCTTAAGGAACAATATCCATCATTTTATGTACAGCTTTTAATCAAAAATGAATTAGATAATCATATACAAAAGATTGATGAAAAGGCAAATGCTATGTATGAATTATTAATTATTCAATATAAGAACAAATGGAATATTAACAATGAATTAAAAGAAAAAGATCCAACAAAATGGATGCAGGAAATGAATTATATCAGACATTGTGCTGAAGAAATTGTATTAAATGATATTATTTATTCATAAGAAGGAGGAATGGTTATTGCAGTTATCCAAAATAAAAGAAATCGAAAATCGAATTATTCAATTACAGAAAGTCAAACAAATTGACAAAAAGACTAAATATAGACTTAAAGTATTATACGAAACATGTGAGGAACAAATATTTATTATTCATAATTATGAGTTTTCAAATGTTGATTCTACTATGGATGAAGTAATACATGAAGTTGAAAAATATGAATTATATTTTAGATGTTGGGGTAATTTAAAAGTTCATAGTATATCTGATAGATCTAGATGATTAGAAGTTATACTTGTTATTACCAGCCCAGAAAAATATTGACGCAAATGAATTATGAATAATTATAAAACGTATATGTCAAAATGGCATATACGTTTTAATTAATCGTATTATCCTATGATAATACACACGTTTTACTACTAATTAAAGTAATTGTTTTCTTATCATGGATGGGATTAACATTCATCTTGATGCATACAAAAAAGTTACATCATTATAATCATTATCATAAAACCTGTTACTGTAGTCAAAGTTGAACATAGTGTTTAAAATTGATTAAATTCGATACTTTTTAATATACTCTTTTATCTGCCTTGCATAATGCACATTGTTCAAGGCTTTTTATTTTGATCCAATACTTGACCTGTTTAGCTGTATTTTTTAGATTTTTCCAAAATTTTTGGTTTACATCAGTATTTACTTTTCGAAACTACTCATTTTTCACTTCTATAATGTAATAATCCATCGTTCAGTTTTCCAATAAAATAAAAGCCGTTTGATTTATGCCCATTCATCGTCGTAAACGTTAAATGCTGATATTCCAATTCAGTAAAATCAGACAACAATGTTTTTATCCATTTTTCGTCATGGTGTCGGCATACCGCACCCTCTGGCAGCTCAAATACTCCATATACCCCATAAACCTCCTGATATTTTTTATAACGAGCAGCATTTCTCTCATCTGTATTCAGAAAGAAGTCATTTACATACAAAATTCCGTCTGGTTTCAGTACACGTTGAATTTCCTGAAGCAGTTGCATCTGTTCTGCATTTGTACGAAGACAGGTTAAAACCGCAAATAGAATTACGGCGTCAATACTCGAATCAGGCAAATCAATTTTATCTGTTTCTTTTACACGCAGATCAAGATAAGGAAACTGTTCTTTTCCTCTACCTATCATGCCTTCTGAAAAATCTATGCCAATCAAATTACGATAGCCGTTCTGGTGAAGTTCATCAAGCGTTCTTCCATAGCCACAGCCTACATCCAGAACTTTTTCTTCCATCCCCACATATTTAGAGAAGCTGTCTGCATGAAACGGTGTCGTAAATTCTTTTTGTTCTGAAGCACTGTCCCAATATACCTTTTGTTCCATCGTCGAAATTCTCCTTTCTGTTGCTCAGTTAAAAATTTTTATAAATGAAGGAAATGCAGGCTGAAAATTAAAAATTTGGCAAAACATTTTCTCAAATATACGAATCAGAGGTGCATTAATCATTGTACATAAAACTGTTCCGATTCCTATACCAACTATGTGGTGAAAAAATAGCAGTGAAAGAACAAAAGAAGCTACAAGGCTGCTCCAATCATAGATCTGCTTGACACTACTAAACTGTTTTCCAGTGTGCTGAGCAATACATTTTACAAACATTTCATATACTTGACATGGCAAATAACTCTGGAAGAACAGAGAAATGCCAGCTGCTAAAGTCAATGATCCCAGTAAAAAAACAATCATCTTCTCCCATAAAAATATCGGATAGATGTCTGCGAAGACCTGAAGCATCTGATCTAAAATCCATCCATAGGGTATTGCCACCACAAAAGACCAAAGCTGTTTTTGGAGAAAACGGCCTGTCCATACACAACAAAGCAGAAACAGTGAACCCTGCACGATACATTCTCCCATGCCGAAGGAAAGCCAGGGTACTCTCATTGATAACAGATATGCAGGAGCGGCAACCATAGATAAACCCAAACCCGCTTTTGTCTGCAAAGCAATTCCCATAGCGCTCAACAGCATACCAAATATATATGCCATCTCTCCCATCGGAAAACGATGAAAAACATCTCCGATTCTATTCATATTATTCATATTATTCCCTCCTTATACGTTGAATTTTAGCAGAGAATAATATAAAATAATATGAGAAATCTCACACGTATTATAAAAGGAGCACCACGATGATCAAAATAAATAACCTGAAGACAATAGAAAATTACTACAATCGTTTCCCGCTATCAGATTACTTTGATTTTGATATACGCCCGTATATTTCACTTGTAAAATTTGATAATGAAGAAGCCATTCTGCAGGAAGGTGAAAACCCAAATTATCTGTATTACTTGATAGATGGACGCGCAAAACTATTTCTTTCTCACGAAAACGGGCGCATTTCTCTAATCAATTTTCTGAACGCCCCTTGTTTTATAGGGGAAATGGAACTGCTTGGCGCACAGGAACCTGCTAATGGTGTAACCGCCATTACTCCCTGTACCTGTTATGCTGTGCATATCAACGATTGCAGGGACAACATTTTAAACGACGTGAAATTTCTGCGTCACCTCTGCCTGTTTCTAAGCAAGAAGGCAATAGGAAACACATATAATTATTCCAGGAATCAATCCTGGCCATTAGAAGTGCGGCTGGCGAATTTTATTCTACTGACTGCCTGCAATGGATTGTACAGAGAGAAGCATACAGAAGCAGCTGAATTTCTGGGGGTAACATATCGTCATCTGCTTTATGTTCTCGCTGATTTTGTAAAGAGAGGAATCCTGAAAAAAGCAGCACAGGGGTATTATATTCAGGATCTAGCTGCCCTGCGTAATATTTCGGAAGGAAAATAAACGTAGCTCTCTGATTTTTTCATTGTTTTTAACGATATTTTACAATCATATATTTATCATACTTACAATTTAACACTATTTAAATTAATTACGTTGCAGCTCCATAACCATTTATTCTAATATATTTCGTTACTATGTTAATTTACACTATTTTAATTAGAAACATTAATTTAGAAAAAGTATTGAGAAGATAGTTAAGGAATAAAAAAAGCCAGTTCAATGAACTGGTCATATTTTATATGTTATGAAGAGGTGCCTTATTGTGTATCCACTAAAGTTGGAATATTACTCTGTTTACTAATCCCAGCTCCAGTAAATGCAATAATCTTCATATGTCTCACTCTCCTACTAATATTATACTACTTACAGCAAACTAAAGCAAATAATTTATCAAACCCACTATATTTATCTTTAATAACACTTTTTTATCTTGTCCATTCTTATTATTAATTATTTTAGAAGTTAGAAAAAATAAGTATAAAAACCTTGAAAACTTAATGAATATTTAATAAGCTTAATATAATAACCAGGAGGGAAAGTATGATGAGTAGAATTAATATAAACAACTTAGACGGAATACGTAGACCGACTCTAGATGAAATTAATAAAATTACACGTTATTATGAACATTTATATCAGACAAATGACAGAACACATAAGACGTTGATTGTGGTGTTTAGCGTTCTTGGCATTGTATCCATGTTTGCATATACGACAAGTGGGTTGGGAGCTATTGTTGTTGGTATAATATTTCTTACGATTGCATTTCAACTGATAAGAGGCGTATTTGAAGCAGAGGCACATTTAAATGTTTTTCGAAGTGGCGATTTTATTGTTATACCTGGTAGTGTATATAAAATCATGACAGATACTACAGATTTGCCAGGTGTAAGTGATGTATGGTTTATGTCCTTAGGTGGAAAAAAGCTGAATCTAGAGTTTCAAGTGAGAAGGACAGACTTACAAATAGGAACGCCACTACTCTTGATTCACGTGGATGAGGATAAGATCAAGCATGGACTCACACGCGTGTTTACACCATTTATGCTAAGTGAAGAAGGATTGAAAGGAACACTTTTTTAAACTTATTTATCACTAAAATATATCTTTTCAATGTCTCTAAACGGTTTAACTGATGGTTGATTAGTGACATGTTCACCAATCATTTTCTCCATCCAAACCATACTATACCAATGATTAAATTTATAACCACATTGATGAAATTGCCCTACTAGCTTATAACCTAAGTGTTCATGAAATTGAACACTATTTTTATCTACATATTCATCTTCCTTATCAGGATAAGTAATACAAGCATTGATATTTGTAATACCTTGTAACTTTAATAATTCTTCCATAGTCATATAAAGCTTTTTACCAATACCTTGTTTTTGATAATGGATATCTATATAGATGGTCATTTCTACAGACCAATCATAAGCTGCTCTAGCTTTAAAAGTATTGGCATAAGCATAACCTATGATTTTGTTGTTTATAGTAGCGACAATATATGGATATTTATCAAGAATAGTTGTTATTCTATTTTGAAATTCATCTAATGTTGGTACATCATATTCAAATGTAATGGCAGTATTTAATACATAATATGCATAAATATTTAATAATTCCTGAGCATCGTTGATAGTAGCTGTTCGTATTTCCATTTTATCACCCCATTTTATATAAAAAGCTCTCATTATGAGAGCTTATTCACTAGATCCTGTTGCCGCACTATTGTCAGAGCTTGTAGAATTATCACTTGAAGAACTACTACTAGAACTAGAGGAACTACTGCTTGAATCATTCGAACTGCTACTAGAGCTATTATCTGAGCTACTAGAATTAGAATTATCAGAGCTTGAGGAACTACTGCTTGAATCCGTTGATTCACTACTTTCCGTTGTTTCTTCTTTTTCTTCTTCAACCTTCTTTGTGCCTTTGAGTACAACACGTTCATGTGCTGCATAGTAACTATAAGCTTCTTTGGTAGTAGATATAAGTTCACCATCTTTATATACTTTACGATAAGTTTGAACTTTAGCACCATCACTACCTGATGTTTCAACTTTTTCAGTTCCTTCTTCTAAAGTATTATCATTTTTATAGGTTACTTTTCTAGCAACGGTTGCTAATTTTTCATAAGTAAATTCTACCGTTGTATTTTCTAAATCTGTTCCATATATTTGCACTGTTAAATAATTGCCACTATAAGATGTTACAATCTTAATAGGATAATCTGAATTATTTGTAAATTTAAAATCTGGACCACCCCATGAAACAGTAGCATCTCTGCCTAATGGTACATAACTAGATATATAAGTATGATTACTTCTTTCTACTACTTCTAAGTTAGCATATACAACTGCATTATACAAAGTAGATGATGCTTGACAAACACCACCACCTATTTCCTGAACAGTTTCACCATTCGAATAAGCTGCAGCATACCCAAAGCCATTCGCTGTAGTACGTTCTCCAACTGTATCATTGAAAGAAAATGTTTCACCTGCCAACAAAATAACCTGACATTTTTCAGCTGCTAATTTAACATTATTTCTTCTTACTGAACTACCACTAACATAAGTTGTATACTCACCAATCACTTCTCTAAATAAATTCTCTTCTAGTGTTTTAGCATCAATATCAGCTTTAATCACAGTAGCTTCAACACTAAATTCTGAACCTTCTTTAGCTTTATCATACTCACTTTGAGCGGTTTCTAATTCATAAGTAGTTCCATTGCTTTCACTCACAATTTCATAATTATAATCTTCATCCAACTTTAATGTAGCATTTTCACCACCATTACTTAATTCTTCATATAATGTTTCCATCTCATCTTCAGCTAAAGAACTAGTAACTAAATCAACTGTAATAACATCATTAAAACTATAAGTATTTAAAGCAACATGTGCTTGTTCTAATAAATCATTTTGATCAGCTTTTTTACCAGAAGTTCCCTTAGTAAAAATAACTTCATCATCACCAACTTCATAAGTAGTGGCAACTTTTGTATCATAATCTAAAATATCTGTATCTTCAATAGCAGCTAATAAAACCTCATCATCAATATTAATAGCTGTATAATAATCATTACCAAATAAATAACGATATCCCTTCATAAAGAAATTACTGCTCACTTCATCAGATATTTCTTCAACACTTTCACTGATATTAATAGTAACTTTATCATTTAAATCTACAACATATTCATTATCATCAATCATATATGTTAACACAAGATTTTCACTATCTTGTTCATATTGACTTTCTAATGCATTAATAGCCTCCTCTATATTCATATTACCAACTGCTAAACCATTAATCGTCGTATTAGATAAAAAATCAGAAGAACCTGCCATTAAACATATTAATAAATATATTATCAATAATATAACAACAATAATTATAGGTATAATATATATATGTTTCTTAATATATAGCTTTATATTATCCATATTCTCACCCATCTTTCCCTCTCTACATAATATACCTTAATTTTTTTAAAAAACAAGTAGTTTCATGAAAAATTCATTTCTTAACATTATTTTCCCATAATATTTGTTTAAAAATATATTGATTAATGCTAATTTTTTTCAATTTAAGTAAAATTAAATAAAGATTGAATATTTTATTGTAAAATATATTTGAGGTGAATACCATGGATGAATTTTTAAGGGATATTAATACAGCATTATTTAAAGAATGGATATTAGAACAAAAGCAGGATTATTATCAATTACATCTAGATGAGAAACATGATGATGTTATCATTATCGAATCAGAAAATAGCTATGGACAAGTTATTTTTAATTCAATGGATATTATTGAATTATGTGTAACTAATCTTATTACGCAAAAGAATGAGTTTTATTTACATTTTCAAATGCAAAATTTAAAGCATGCTATCGATTTATTTCATGAAATGGAAGAAAGTATTCATAAGCTGATTAATCGACCAAAAGTTAAAATATTATTGAGTTGTAGTGGCGGATTAACAACTTCCTATTTTGCTGAAAAATTACAAGAAGCATCTGATTTACTTAATTTAGATTATCAAATTAGTGCAACCAGTTATAATAATTTATTTGATAAAGGTAAGAATTATGATGTGATTTTATTAGCACCTCAGATTTCTTATATGCTTGTGAAGGTTCAAGAAATTTTAAAAGATAAGATTGTTTTAAATATACCAGCTCAATATTTTGCGAAATATGATATTACGAATACCTTTTTAATGATTGATAAAGCTAGAAAAGAAAATAAAGAACAATTAATAGAAGAAAAACATATACCTCTAGCTATTAGTACGCATACACATGATAAGATATTAATTATTTCAATTGTTAGAAACAGTCATCGTATTCATGTTGATTATCGTTTATATAATGAAGATAATGAAATTATGTTTGATAATCATATTATCAAATTTAGATTTAGTATTGCTGATTTATATGATATTATTGATACCGTTTTATTACAACATAGTTTTAACACCATAGGTATTTCTATTCCTGGTATTATTAATGATGGTTATATTACATCTGCTAGTGTAACAGGATTAATTGATTGTAATTTGATTCAATTATTATCATCACGTTATCAACATATGCATATTGTTATTGATAACGATGTCAATACAGCTGCTGTAGGTTACTATGCATCACAAAAAACATATCAAAATATGGTTTTCTTATTTCAACCAATGAATTTTCACTCAGGAGCAGGTATTATTATTGATGGACAGCTTATTAAAGGTAAGAATCATTTAGCTGGTGAAATACAATATTTACCTATGAATTTATCTGATGATCGTTTTAATTTAGCTAAAACACCTGAAGGTGCTTTAGAATTAGTGGCTCAAACTTTAGTATCCATGATCGCAATTATTTCTCCTGAAGCTATTTGTTTTTGTTGTGGATTGATTCCCCATGTTGAAGAATTAAAAGAAGAAATGAGCAAATATATACCTAATGACTATATTTGTGATATCATTAGAATTGAAGATATTCATGAATATACATTACTTGGCCAACTTATTTTAACAATTAATGAAATCTCTTAAAAAAAATCTATGATAAAAGTGGAAATAAAGCTTTGTTAATGTTATAATTGAATCAAGAAATCTTAGGTTAAAGGAGATATGAAATATGGATATTACAAAAAAAGTCGAGGAAGTAAAAGACAAAAAACACAAATTGTTATTGGTTGTTGGAGGACCAGGGAGTGGAAAATCTAAAGTAATTAGAGATTACAGTGCAGAAACAGGTATTCCTATTATTAATTTGGATAAGATTTTCGCAAATACTCCAAATAATCAATTAGTACAGGAAATGAAGAATTTCTTATCAACTTATCATCAAGAAGTGTTATTGTTAGATAATAAAAGAATTATTTATGCTAAAGATAGTGAAATTGATCTTTTATCATTCTTAAAAGAAATTAGCGAAGATATTGTGGTTGTTTCTACATGGAATGGTAAAATTGAAGATGGTCAATTATATCACATTAGATCACAAGCTCCTAGTGATCTCATTTATTCAGTCGACAACGAAGATTTTGATTATATCTTATGTTAATAAAAAGCAGATTATATCTGCTTTTTTTCTATTTCTATAACATATGGGGAGTGGTTTTTATTGAGCATGCAATATTTAGATACATTAAACTGATGGGTATCTAATAAAGATACATAGGCATCAATCCATAAGCTTTCTTGATAACCTTCATCATGTCCTGGATAAACAACTATCAATAATACTTTTGTCATACAATCAATAGCTTTAGTAATAGCTATTTTGGTTGTTTCAAGTTTTGTAGTAATATGATGATTATTATTGGGTAAATAGCCTAGATTAAAAATACCTACATCAAAAGATGAAACATATAGATTAAAATTTTCATGACCATCTAATATTAATTGAACATTATCTTTATCAAGTATTTGTTTGGTATGATTTAATGCAGCCTCTTGAATATCAAAACTATAAACTTTATCACAAATATGCGATAAATACAATGTATCATGACCATTCCCCATTGTAAAATCAACACCAACTTTTAAATCATGATATGTACTTATTCTTTCATGTACATAATCTACCATCATTAACATAATGCCCTCCATAAAAAAATCCAGGAAAACTTGGATTATGATAATTCTGGAATCGTTCCAGTATATAAACAATATTCTTCTAAAGTCCAACCATTTTCATATATCGTTGTAGCTACATCTACACCTACATATCTAAAATGCCAAGGCTCTTTACCAATACCTGTAATATCTGCTTTATCTTCTTCATATCTTAAAATAAAACCATACTTATAAGAATTCTCTTTACACCATTGATATTCTTCAGTATCTCCAAATACCAATCTTTCCCCATTCACAACACTTTGACTTGTTAAGTCTACACCTAAACCTGTTTGATGTTCACTAGAACCAGGTTTTGCAACTAAACTTGCAGCTGTTACTTCATCATATTTAGCAAAATAAGCATCATAAGTTTCTTGTTGTTCTTCATATGAACGATAAGCACTATTAATAACAAGATTATATCCTAAAGCACTTGCATCATTATACATTTCTTCTAATGCAGTCATAGCATCTTGTCTTAGTTTTGAATTTTCACAATCAGGTGCAACTGGTACAACTGTTGAATCGACTAAATCTTCAGGAACATAAGTTGAGTCTAACTGAAAGCCTTCTTTAACCAAAATCGTATAATCATCTGTATTAGTTATTGTATAAACAGCATTAACATCGTTTGTTGAAAGTATAAATGGATAAGCTGTTATCAATACTGCATAACTATAATTTTCAGTTTCAGCGTAAACTTCTTCATATTCTTTCATACTTTGATAATCAAAGCCTTGAATTTCTAAATATGGTTGAATATCACTATAAGTATAACCATTTGTAATTAAATATTTTAAATCATTAGCACTTGCTGTTTCTAACATTGTCCAAACTTGATCTTCACTATAGCCTAAAGCAGCTAATTTTGGATAATAGTTGGTAAAAATATCATCAATTGTAGAAACAACTTCACTTGTTTCAACATCACTATGTAATTCATAATATTGTTGATATTCATCATAATAGCTAACAGTTTCACTTAATTCTATCCAATCTTCAATATTTTCCATCATATCATGAGATAAAATTTCTTTAACATCATCACCACTTAAATCAAGAATTTCATTTTGTTGTGAAAATGAATAACCCTTCATTAATAAACGAATCCTGCTAAAATTAAACCAAACGGCAATCCCAATCACCAATGCTACAACAACCACAATAATAATAATCTTATCAAATCGAATATTTGAACGTCTCCTTGACGAATATGAACTATAATAGTTTCTTTTTCTTCCTAATGCCATAATACACCATCCTTTAACCTCCTATAGTTTATCACAAACATTCCTATAATTCTACAATTATTACAAAAATCACAAGATTTTTCATAGTCCAATTTCATAATTATATTGCATTATTCTTTGATTTATGTTATTTTAAATGTTGTATAAAAGGAGGGTTACCTTATGCATTTTGTTACTGGTGCATTTATTGCTTGTGTATGCCTGGCAGCAGCTATATTATTTACCGAGGTTTTTCCTAAATGGTTTAAATATATATTAGCTTTAATAGGGGCTTTTACATCAGGCTATGCTTTAGCAATTCTAATAAGAAGAATATCTGAATTAACAAGTTTATATAGTGAACCTAAATTATGGTCTACAACAGGTATTTGTACAGTCGTTATGTTGGTTGTCATTATTGTGGTTGTTACTATATTACATAGAAAGTCAAAGAACCAGTAATGGTTCTTTTTCATTTAACATAATCTTTACATAAATTTAAAGTTGTATTGATGTAAGAAGTAAATTTATCAAGTACAACGTTAATGAAGAAGGTGGATGTTATGATGAAAAAAGAATATGCATTAAATGAATATGCTATAACAGCATTAGCTTTCTCTTTCCTTTCTCTCATCTCAGCAATGCTTAGCATTCTAGACGCAATCCCCATCATTATAGCTTATCAGTTTCTTCAAGATGCAAGAGAACATGGATTGCCTAAAAAATGCGACCGTTTTATATCATCATTATTACAATTTGATATATTATTGGCAATCTGTCTATCTTTATTGTACTTATCACTACAAACATAAAAATCAAGCATAAGCTTGATTTTTTTTAGTAAGCGTCAACGCTTGAAGCATCATTAATAAATACGCATTATAAAAGAAGGTATTATGAAAAATACCTTCTTTGTTTTATTTTTGACTAATATACAATTCTTTAGGT
>JAJQFG010000125.1 GCA_021201315.1 Erysipelotrichaceae bacterium | reverse complement strand
AGCAAATTGTGCTTTTATATTTTTGACAAGTGAATCAGATGGTCTAGCATATAAATGTTTTAACAAGATAATCATGTTTAATCTCTATCTCTTTATCACATAGTGATAAATGAACCTTACTTCTTTTAATTTGTGTTAAATGATCCTGCAAATAAGGATAAGTACTAGATGAACATGCAAAATATATTCTATCATCTAAATAAATATCCCCAATAAACTCTCTTTTAATCCCCTGATTCATTAAAGCACCTAAAACATCTTGATGCCTTAACTTCCCAAATTGTTCATGATAATCAATAGCTACTAATGCAACCTCAAAATCATCATTACTTATTTCATAAAAATCAGGACAAATAATCATACGACAATTCTCGCTATTTATAAATCCTCCATAATGATAAACCATTAATTCATGTCCAATCACACTTTTAACAATCTCTTGTTCATGAGGATTATAAAAAGGTGTTAATATCATACGTTGTTGATAGAGCGCTTGTTGTTTATAATCTAATATCTTTTTAACAAAGACTTCTTCACCTTTATAATGTTCTAACATACTAAAAGAAAGTATTAGCTTTCACTAATACTTTATTATTCATCCTTTTCGTTTTCATCCATTGTGATGCTTCCAGTAACACCAATATTCTTAGGTGTACATAAGAAAATCTTAGGTCCAATTTGTTGAATATCTCCTTCAATTGCAAAGATAACACCACTCAAGAAATCAATAACACGTTTAGATTGTTCTTTTTGTAAACGATGTAAATTAACAACAGCTGCTCTTTTTTGTTTTAAATAAGTAGCAATTTCTTGTGTTTCACTATATGCTCTAGGTTCAAACAAAATAAGATGACTATCTTTGTTAGCACTAAATTGTCTAATAGCATTACTTGTTTTAACAGATTTTGGTTGCTCAAAATCACTAGTTGTTGTTTTATTTTCATCATTTGTATCTATAACGACATCTTCTGTTGTATCATCTTCGCCTTCCTCAAAAAACCAATTTTTAATTTTATCCATGAATTGACCTCCTTTAATTCTTTACTATTATAGCATAACATGTCGATTAAAAAAAGGAAAATCTCTTAATCAATGAATAATTTTTAACATTTAATGTGAGTTTCTTACCAAAATCACATCATCACCAATCGTTATAATATTTTCAATTGGAATAATTAATACTGGTGGTCCTTTAAAGAAACAAATCAATTTAAACAAGGAATATCTTTCAACAATAATAGCTTCAATACATTGGCATCTCTCATCTATTTCTAAATCACTTACATAACCTATTTTACTTCCAGTGGCTACATTGACTACATCTTTACTTTGCATTTTAATAAAACGCATAATATCACCACTTCATTATATGCATTATTTTGACATATAATGCTTTAAATGATTCAATGCTTGCTTTTCAATACGTGATACTTGAGCTTGCGATATGAGTAAATCTTGTGCTATTTCACTTTGCGTAAGATCATTAAAATAGCGTTGTTTAATGACAGTTAGTTCTTTTTCATTAAGATGATTTAAAGCCTCGTGTAAATCTATGCTTTCATGAATAGTAAATAATGGATTATTAGTAGCAGGTATCATACTTTCTAAATCATTACCATTATCTTGCATAGGATATGATAAAGAAGTTACTGTATTATTAGAAGCAATAGCCTCAGCAATATTTTTTTCATCGATATGCATTTCTTTTGATAATTCATGTAAAGATATTTCTTTATCATATTTTTTTAAATAAGTTTCTTGAAGTTGCATAGCTTTATATGAAATATCACGCATGGATCGCGGTATATGAAGCGATGAATCATCACGAATAAATCGTTTGATTTCACCCATAATTAAAGGTACAGCATAGGTTGAAAAGCATAGGTTCAATGTGGTATCAAAGTTTTCAATGGCTTTAATGAGACCTATAATACCCACTTGAAAGAGATCTTCTAATCTTTCTTTCGTATTGTATTTTTGAACTAATGATAAAACTAATTTAATATTTCCAAAAATTATGGTTTCTTTAATATGATTATCATGATTTTGATGATAATCATATAATAATCTTGTTGTTTCTTGACTAGATAATGTTGGACTATTTTCTAAACCATGTAATTCAATTTTAAATTTCGACATTGTTTTCGACTCCTTATAAGAAGTCTTGACGAAATATTAGTCATTATTCAATTGATTTCTAAGTTTTTTGATAATTTTCTTCTCTAATCTAGAAATATAAGATTGAGATATACCTAATATATCTGCCACATCTTTTTGCGTTAATTCTTCTCCTCCAGATAAGCCATAACGCATCATGAGGATTTGTTGTTCACGTTTATTAAGATATTGATAAGCATCATAAAACATTTCTTTTTGATCACGATGTGCCATTTCCTGTTGCACAATATCATCTTGAGTACCAACAATTTCTGCTAAACGTAACTCATTGCCATCATAATCAACATTCAATGGTTCATCCAAAGATATTTCTGCTCTTAACTTACTATTTTTACGTAAAAACATCAATATTTCATTTTCGATACAACGTGAGGCATAAGTTGCAAGCCTAATATTTTTATCCATCTTAAACGTATTAATCGCTTTAACCAACCCAATCGTCCCAATACTTATCAAATCCTCCATAGTTGCACCTTGAACATTATCATATTTTTTAGCGACATATACAACCAATCTTAGATTATGCTCAATCAATAAGTCTCTAGCATCACTATCACCATCCATTAATCTTTTTAAAGCATCCTGTTCTTCCTTTCCTTTTAAAGGTGCCTTTAGTACATCATGTCTACCAATATAAAATAATCCCTGATGTTTCAAAAACCACTCACGCATTTTCAACAATATCATATAAATCCCCCTAACAATTGATTATTTAAAATACAATCATATTCACAATCATATAAAACTCCAACATAAACATCATGTAAAACAAAACCATCTATTAATATATCTTTAACCTGTACAATATCAATCACTTGTTTGCGATTCACAACCTCTATCTCTATTCTATCCACAAAATCTCCTTCTATTAAATCATTATTCATAAAAATCACAGGACATCCTTGATAAGTTACTTTATTCCCATTATCGATAAATCCTAAACAATGTTTATGATTTAATACCACTTCCACAAAATCATCATGAATCTTATTTTTACAATCATGAATGTAAAAATAAATCAATATCACAACCATCACACTAATAATCAACATCACTGATATAGACAATCCTCTTACTATTAATATTCCCTGAAATATCAAACTATCATGAATCATAAAATGCATAAATGATATAAGAGAAATATAAATAAAAATGTACAAAGGATAATAAATATATACCAATTTCCTAAATAATAATATTGATATTACTAAATCATACAATAATATCCAACCATTAAACATATCCATATAAAGTAAAATCAATGAAACATTATATAATAAAACATAAATCATTAATTTCTTTATAGATATTAACTGATTTAATAAAAAACACAAAATCTCCCAAGTCCACAAAATAATAAAACCATTCATTAAATAAGTCCATTCTATATAAACCTCCATTTCCTCATCACCCTCTTCTATTATAAATTCAAGCAATTAAAAACATTGTCAAAGAAAAATTGATTCATGACAATGACTTTGTTAGAATATGGATAGAGAGGTACAACTATGAGTATAATGACACAATTAGAATTCGAATTAAATTTCACCCAATCAGAAAAAGAAATAGCTCACTATATATTAGATCATGGTGAAGGAGTATTAAGTATGAGTGTTAAAGAACTAGCTCATCATACGTATAGTTCTCCTGCAACTATTGTGCGTTTGTGTAAAAAAATTGGTTTAACAGGGTATAATGATTTTAAGATTAAGTATTCAGCTGAATTACAATATGATTTGCATCATAGTAATCGTATTGATGTGAATTTTCCTTTTGATAAAGATGATTCATCTAAAATGATTTGTCATAAATTAGAAACAATGTCACAGGAAGTGATTGCTGATACGATTCAATTGATTGATTTTGATGTATTAGATATGATTGTAGATATGATTTATAAATATCCTTCTTTGGATATTTATGGTTATGGAAATTCAATGTTAGCAGCGATGAGTTTTCAGCATAAGATGATGCGCATAGGTAGAGATGTTAATATGCGTATATTACAAGGTGAGCAAGGTTTCTTATCATATAATTCTAACAAGAATCATTTAGCCATGATTATATCGTATTCAGGAGAAACCAAACAACTAATACAAATAGCGCAAACACTTAAAGAAAAACAAACACCAATTATAGTATTGACATCCATTGGTGATAATCATTTATCTCATTATGCCACGTATTTATTAAATATTGGATCTAGAGAAAAGATTTTTACCAAGATTGCACCATTTTCATCACAATTATCTATGGAATATTTATTAAATATTATCTTTTCTTGCATATTCCAAAAAGATTATGATAAAAATGTATCCAATAAAATTAGCTATGATAAACGTTATGATATAAGGCATCCTGATAGTCCAGTTAATGATGAGTGATATTTAAACAATTAAAAATAGGAATCTTACCAAACATTAAACTAAGATTCCTATTTTTAATTATTCTATTTTAAATATCTAAATCGCATGAATCACATGGCTTTAAAATATAACCTTTTTGGCTTATAAATTCTTTCTCTTCTACAGTAAAAAAGTCCATGTAGTTCCATCCTTCATTGATTATGTTTGACATTTCTATTTCTGTTGCAATATGACGAGTTTGTTTAGTTGTGCCATTTGTAACTCTTATTAATGCACCATTATCAATAGTATTAGTAATAATTTTGCTATAAGCTCTATCAATAATTAGCTTTTTCTCACTTCTATCATTTTCTTATAAAACAATTTTCTTATATCACTTATTTGATGTGTTATCAACAACTTGTTTTATTCTATTAATATTAATTTTAGGCGCAATTTTTAATAATGATTTTGTGCAATACTTATCATATCCAGAAGACAACATATCATAATATGAAACTTTATTTTTTCCACCAACAATCAATGCTGCTCTAGGAAAAGAAAACACACGATTCAAAAGTTCACCTTCTTCACTTAATACTTTCAACATTCCTGTTTCAGATAAATTAGGATATAAACAACTTCCACAATCATATATAGGCGAGCAAACAATTGTTTTAGAATTCAAATTATAAATATATCCCCAATTACCTCTATGTCTATCAAAATTACCTATAAGCGCATCTACAACAAACAAATCCCAATACATTTCAATAGCCTCATCAAAAATTTTTGACAGATCTGTATGATTATATATAACATTATATATTTGTTCATATGTAGGTGTTCTACCAATCGAACTAGAAGTGTACATTTGATTCAAATAGTTACCAAATTCTAGCAAATATTCATCTCTATTCAAAAAATTTTCACATGCAACAAGTAATCTTCCATCACATTCTCCCAAAAATGTATTTTGTACTTCTAAATCCAATGTTGATACAATATGACTTCCAATATACTCTGATAATACATTATTAACATTACTAGTAGCCAAAGAATTATCTAATTCTACTTTTTCATTATGATTAGCATACTTTAACATAAAACGTTTGTTTCCAATGATTATTGAACCTTTTTGATCGGATCCACCATAATTTATAAAACTATCATGTTCACAATCGGAAAAATTGTAGAACTTTTTATCATCTAAAATCATGCTCATAATTTTACCTCCTTTTCCGATTCAAAAAAAAGTCCCTCATTTCATCACAAAATTCTTTGGTATAAAGCAAATCATTTTCTAACATATTAATATCTGCTCTTACTTCATTATACCAACAATCAACATCAAATTTTTCTTTTTTTATACTCTCAGCATATTCATCAAGATCATCCACAAGAAAATCTGGTAAAAGTTGAATTATTTTACCATAATACTGACGCCAATTAATGATTCTTTCTTGCATGTCTTTAGGTATATACATTGACATCATAATAACTATCTCCTTTCCAATAAAATCCTGTGAAATACTAAAATCATTATATCATATTTAAAAGATAATTATTATCTAAAAAAGCGTATTTTGAAAATACGCTTTTATTGATTGAATATAAATTGACCATTACGATAATCAACGATAACATGATCACCTTTTTTAACGCTTCCTTGAATCATTGCTCTTGCAAGATTTGTTTCAATATGGCTTTGAATGTAACGTTTGATAGGTCGAGCACCAAAGGTTGGATCAAAGGCTTCACTTGCGATTTGAGCTTTTGCATTTTGTGTTAATTCAAGAGTGATTTTTTGATTTTCTAGAGTATCAGTTAATTGTTTGATAAATTTATCAATGATTTGATAAACGACTTGATTATCTAATGAATTAAACATGATGATTTCATCAATACGGTTAAGGAATTCTGGTTTGAATTGAGCTTTTAATTCAGCTTCAACAGATTTTCTTGTTTCTGGTGTATTACCTTGTAGTAAGTATTGAGATCCAATATTAGATGTCATAATAATAATGGTATTTTTAAAGCTGACAACATTACCTTTAGAATCCGTAATACGACCATCATCCAATACTTGAAGTAAGATATTAAAAACATCAGGATGCGCTTTTTCTATTTCATCTAATAAGACAATACTATAAGGTGCACGTCTAACTGCTTCACTTAATTGGCCACCTTCTTCATAACCAACATATCCTGGAGGGGCTCCAAGTAATCTAGACACAGAGAATTTCTCCATATACTCACTCATATCAATTCTTACAATATTCTTTTCACTATCAAATAATTGTTCAGCTAAACTCTTAGCTACTTCAGTCTTACCAACTCCAGTAGGACCTAAGAACAGGAATGATCCAATTGGTCTATTTTCATCATTAATACCTGCTCTTGATCTTAAGATAGCATCACTAACTTTAGATATAGCTTCATCTTGACCCATGACTCTTTGTTTTAAAGTATCATCAAGCTTTAATAATTTATCTCTTTCAGATTCCATAAGTTTATTGATAGGAATGCCTGTCCATCTAGCAATGACTTCACTAACTGTGTCTACAGTTACTTTTTCTTGTAGTAAGGCATCTTCTTTTTCTTTAGATTGGAATTCTTGTATTTCTTTGTTAATACGAGGTAATGTTTCATATTTAATTTTAGATGCTTGTTCTAAGTTACCTTCACTTTCATAGTTATCTTTGAGTGTTTCATAGTGAACTTTCTGATCTTTTAATTCTTTTAAACGATCTAAGCCTTTCTTTTCTTCTTTCCATTTATCACTCAAACCTATTATTTGTTCATCAAGTGAAGCAATACGACTCTTAATTTCATCTAAACGTTTTTCATTATCTTCGTTTTGATCTTCTTTTTCAATAGAAATTCGTTCCATCTCTAAACGATTTTTTTCTCTAGTTATATCATCCAATTCTTCAGGTAAAGAATCTATTTCCATACGTACTGATGCACAAGCTTCATCAATCAAATCAATGGCTTTATCAGGTAAGAAACGATCTGTAATATATCTTTCACTCATATTAACAGCACCTACAATGGCACTATCGGTAATTTGTACACCATGATGAGATTCAAAACTATCCTTTAAACCATGAAGGATTGCAATACTATCATCTTTATCTGGTTCAGCTACTTGAACTTTTTGGAAACGTCTTTCTAATGCCGCATCTTTTTCAATATATTGACGATATTCATCCAATGTTGTGGCACCAATACAGTGTAGTTCACCACGTGCTAACATCGGTTTCAACAAGTTAGCAGCATCCATTGCACCATCTGTTTTACCAGCTCCAACTAATTGATGAATTTCATCAATGAATAAAATAATATTACCTTCAGATTTCTTAATTTCATTTAAAACAGATTTCAATCTTTCTTCAAATTCACCACGATATTTAGCTCCAGCAACCAGAGCACCTAAATCTAATTCATATAATGTTTTATTTTGTAAGCTTGTAGGTACATCATTCCTAAAAATTCTCCAAGCTAAACCTTCTACAATTGCTGTTTTACCCACACCAGGTTCTCCAATCAATATTGGATTATTCTTAGTTTTTCTTGAAAGAATTTGAATCACACGTCTAATTTCATCATCTCTACCAATCACTGGATCTAATTTACCATCTTTGACATCTTGAATCAAATCTCTACCATACTTTTCTAATACTTCATATTGATTTTCAGGATTAGGATTATCAACCATATTGCCACCTCGCATTTCTTGAATAATTTTTTCTATTCCTTTTTCATTTAAGTGATATTTTAAGATAATATCTTGAAGTAGACTACTTTGAGTCTTAAACATTGCCATGATAAAATGTTCTACACTTAGATATTCATCTTTATAATCACTCATCACACTTTGTGCTTTCATCAATAATTGATTCAAATCATAAGAGAATCTCATTTGATTTTCATCAACACCATTCACTGTTGGTTTTTGACTTCTCTTATTTTGCAAATATTGACGCAAATCATCTATATCAACATGGGCTTTCACAAACACACGATACATAATGCCACTAGAATCTTCTAATAAAGCAAGTAACATATCTTCGATGTCAACAACTTGACGACTCGCATTCATTGCACTTTGTAATGCCTTTTGTAATGCTTCTTGCATCGCCATAGTCCATTTATCTATATTCATATATATCGCTCCTTTTTAGCACTCTCAATCTTCAAGTGCTAAATATAGTATACCACTATTTTTAGCAATGTCAATCCTAGAGTGCTAAAAAAGTGATATTTTATATCACTTTTTTGCTTGTATCATAAGAATAGTATCACTATTTTCTATAATTACATGATTATCATTCATCTGATTAGATACACATAGAGGATCACTACGTTTTAATAGATAATGATCTAAGTTATAGTGTGCATTTTGAATACTAAGAATCGTTTCATCAAAAGCAAAGATTGAAAAATAGTGATAATAATCTTTATAAATAGTATGTTTACCAGGTTGTAATACATAGATTTTATTGTATTCATCATAGATAGTTATTTTTTCGTTTTGATATTGTTCTAATAAGCATAATACTGCCATAAAATGATCCATACGTTTTTTGGTTACACCATATAAATCAATTTCATGATAGTTATGATCTAAAGCATATTGAATAGCTAAGGCAGTATCTGTATCATCTTTGATAGGAGAATATAATTTTATTTGAAACTTATCTAATATAGATTTGTCTTCAATAGAATCCATATCCCCTATCACTATAATAGGTGTAATACCTTGATTCAACAAATAAAATGTTCCCTGTTCAACAGCAATATAATCAATACTTCTATCTCTCACTTCACCTACATCAATACTACCATAAATACCTATCTTCATCTTAAAGCCTCAATCGCTTGTTTACGATCATCTGCTTTAAAAATATAACTGCCTGCGACCAATACATCCGCTCCAGCATCAATACATAACTTACCAGTTTCTTCGTTAATACCGCCATCAACTTCAATCAAATAGTTTCTATCATGTCTTAAATCTTTAAGTTGTTGTATTTTATCCAATGCCAAAGGCATAAAAGATTGTCCACCAAAACCAGGTTCAACACTCATGACTAAAACTAAATCTATTTCATCTAAAAATGGTAATAAAACATCTACTGGCGTATCAGGTTTAATACTAATACCAGCATCAACATGGTGTTCATGAAGGTAAGTAATAAGATATTGAATATCATCAACATTTTGCATTGCTTCATAATGAAAAGTAATTAAATTAGTGCCTGCATCAATAAAGTTTTGTGCATATTTTAAAGGATCACTAATCATTAAATGAACATCCAAATAATTATCACATATTTGACTTAAATCATTTAATATACTATATCCAAAAGATATATTAGGTACAAAATGTCCATCCATAACATCATAATGAATATATTCAACATAATCTTTAATAGAATCAATATCTTTTTGAAGATTTGCAAAGTTTGCGGATAATACTGAAGGTGCTATTTTAACCATATTTCTTCTCCTTAAATTTTTTTGTTTCTGCTAAAAATGTTAGATAATGCTCATATCTTTCTTTTGATATTTGCCCCTCCTCTACTGCTTGTTTGATAGCACAATGAGGCTCACTATCATGAAGGCATTCTCTAAATTTACAATGATGAGATAATTCTCTAAAGTCATGATAACTATGTGCAAGTTCTACTGGCTCCATAGATATATCAAGTGATGAAAAACCAGGTGTATCAGCAACATAACCATTATACATTTCTAATAATTCAACATGTCTTGTCGTATGTTTACCTCTTCCTAAAGCTTTAGATATTTCATTAGTTTCAATATGAAGGTGAATATCTAAAGCATTCAATAAGCTTGATTTTCCTACCCCACTTTGACCAGTAAAAACAGTTACTTTATCTTTAAATAGTTCTTTAATATCTTCAATTCCTTGATTAGTAGATGAAGATGTATAATAAATACGATATCCAGCAATTTCATAAGGTTTCATGATTTGATAGATATTATCATTGTCTAATAGATCCATCTTTGTTATACAAATAATTGGTTCTATTTGATGATGCTCGATAATCGCTAGAAAACGATCAAGTAATAATGTATTCATATCAGGTTCTTTCGCTGAAAAGACGAGTAATGCTTGATCAATATTACAAATAGGAGGTCTAACTAAATAGTTTTTACGCGGATAAAGTTTTCTAATATAACCCTCATTTTCATTTTCTATGGTAAAATCGCAGAGATCACCTACTAAGGGTTTTTGATCATTTTTACGAAATTTACCACTAGCTTTACATTGATAGATTTGATGATTATTTTCTACATAATAGAAGCCAGATAATGATTTTATAATATGTCCACTAAGCATTAATCTGTTTCCTCTTCTTCACTATTATTCGTTTCTGTATTATTGTTTGTTTCAGTATCATTATTTTCATTTTCAGTAGTTGTTTCAGTGTCATTATTTGTTGTTGTTTCTTCCTCTTCTTCTTCAATATCAGGAATGGTTGTATAATAATATAAAGTAATTTCCGTACCTTTTTTATAGACTGTTGTAAAAGCTTCAATTGACTGTTCAACAACAACATAAGTTGTCATACTTCTAATAGAATCAGCATCCGTAGGTGGATCCTTGACTTCTAATTTAACAGTAAATCCTGCCTCTTCTAAAACTTGCTGGGCTTTCGTAATATTTTGCCCATAAACATTAGGAACGGTTGCAGAATAGCCTTTAGAAACAGTTAATGTAATAGTTTTATCTGTTGCATTTGGATCAATTTTTTCACCTTCAACAATGGATTGTTCAATAATTGTTCCTTTGTCTTCATCAGATGTAATTTCATTTTTCTTTACTGTAAATCCTAATTCTGTAAGAGCATCATAGACTTCATCATAATCTTTACCAGTATAATCTTCAATCACAATATATTGACCACTAGAAACAACAATAGAAACATTATCACCTTTTTTAACAGCTGTAGTTGCAGTAGGATCTGTTGATATAACTATGCCTTCTTCTTGATCATCACTTGGTTCATAAGTAATATCATCTTCATCAACAATCAATTCATAGTCTTCTTCTAGCGTTGTAATAGCTTCTTCAATATCAATACCTGTAACATCAGGCATTTCAAAAGTCTTTGCAGCTGAAAAGAATAAGAAATAAATCAATAAACCAATGATAACAATACCTGCGATAACACCACCAGCAATCATCATAACTTTCTTTCTATCTAATTTTTTATCTTCTTCTTTATCAACCAATTGATGATCAGAAGTAAAATAATCTTCATCCTTAGCAACAATTGTTTTTTCTTCTTCTTTATCAACATATTCAAAAACAAGCTTTTCTTCATCCAATCTTGAAAGACAAGTATTAAGATCTTCTAAAACATCATTAGCAGTTTGATAACGATCATTAACATTTTTAGCTGTAGCTTTAATAATAATGTTTTCTACAGATTGAGGTATAGATGGATTAAATTCTTTAACCGAAGGGATTTCATCACGCATATGCTTTAAAGCAATATTAACAGGTGATTCTCCATTAAAAGGTACTTCTCCTCTTAAAAGTTCATAAAAAACAATCCCTAAAGCATAAATATCGCTTTGCGCTGTTGCTTTTTCCCCTCTAGCAATTTCAGGTGCTAAATAATGAAGAGAACCCATAATGGTATCTGTTTGTGTTACTTGTGATAAAGATTGAATAGAAGCAATCCCAAAATCACCTATCTTTACCACACCACTATCTGTAACCATAATATTTTGTGGTTTAAGATCTCTATGAACAATACCCATAGAATGTGCTTTTGCAGTAGCTGCCACAACTTGTTTCATAATATCAACTGCTTCAACATAATGCACAGCACCACGTTTATGAATTAATTCTTTTAATGTTTGACCAGGAACATATTCCATAACAATATAATATTCATCATTCTCATCACCAACATCATAAATCTCTACAATATTTTTATGACTTAAAGCAGCAGCTGCACTAGCTTCACGATGAAATCTGGTAACGTAAACAGGATCACCGGTTAAGGAAGAACGCATAATCTTAACAGCAACAGTTCTTTTTAAAATCGTATCTTCAGCTTTATAAACATCAGCCATACCACCTTGACCAATAAGACTTTTAAGTACATAACGACCCGCAATTACTTTATCTATTTGACTCATTGCATTTCCTCCCTTCTAACCAAAGCAAAACCAATATTATCTTTTCCACCAAATTGATTAGCTTGTTTAAGTAATAAATTTCCTTTTTCCTCTAAAGTTATATCTTGTGATAATACTTGACTCATTTGCATATCAAATAATGAATTATATAAACCATCCGAACAAATAAGCAATATATCATCATTAAGTTGAAGCGATATAAAAGAAACATTTAAAAAATCACTCACACCTACAGCTTGTAACAAAATATTCTTTTGCGGATGGAAATAAGCTTCATCTTTAGAAATCGTTCCAGCATCTACTAAAACATTCACTAAGGTATCATCTTTTGTAAGCTGTGTTAAAGTATCATCTCGATAAATATAAGCACGTGAATCCCCTACATGAGAAATATAAACCTGATTATCGATACATAACGCTAAAACAACTGTAGTACCCATACCTTCCAATTCAGGATTGATCTCTCCTTGTTGTCTTACTTTATCATTAGCAAGATTAATCACTTCATGCATCCATTCACGAATATCTCCAATACCATCAAACCTTTCATGGCTTAAATAAGCATCAATGATTGTATCAGCTGTCATCTTAGATGCAATTTCTCCTGCATTATGTCCACCCATACCATCACATAAAACAATTAATGCTTCATTATCACTCTTTTGATAGCTTCTTACATAATCCTGATTCACTTTTCTAACTTTTCCTACATCAGATTTACTAATAATCATCATTGCTTATCACCTACCTTTTTTGCACGCAATTGACCACAAGCACCATCAATATCACTACCATGTTCCTTGCGTAATGTTGCATTGACTTTTAAACGTAATAATTCACTTTTAAAAGCTTCAATATTTTGTGATTTTTGAAAACCACTTTCATCTACACTGTTATAAGGAATTAAATTAACATAAGCATTAAGTCCTTTAATATAATGAGCGAGTTGTCTAGCATAAATTAAAGAATCATTCACATCTTTTAATAAGATATATTCAAAAGTCACACGACGATTTGTTTTTTCAATATAATAAGTTAAAGCATCTCTTAAATCATCTAAATTATAACGATGATTAATAGGCATAAGCTGATTTCTTAAATCATCATTAGGAGCATGTAAAGAAATGGCTAAATTAGTTTGAATACCTTCCATAGCATATTGTCTAATCTTATCACATAGACCACAAGTAGATACAGTAATATGACGTGCTCCAATCGCCAAACCTTTAGGATGATTAATAATACGTATAAAATTCATCACTTGATCATAATTATCAAAAGGTTCACCCGTCCCCATAACCACTACATGACTTACAGCTTGTTTCGTATCATTCATAACCGTTAAAATCTGATTAACCATCTCTCCTGCCGATAAATTACGTTGCTTCTTTAATAGTCCACTAGCACAAAACTTACAGCCCATCGAACATCCCAATTGACTAGTAACACATAAACTCCTGCCATAATCATGAATCATCAATACAGCTTCAATGAAACCACCATCATTTAATTGTAATAGATATTTAATTGTTCCATCTTTCGATACTTGCTTTTCAACAATCTTAAAACAACCAATAGCGTAATGCTCTTTTAGTTTTTCTCTTAAAGATAAAGACAAATTAGTCATTTCATCAAAACTATAAATATGTTTTCGATAAATCCACTCAAACACTTGAGTAGCTCTAAACTTCTTTTCACCAAGATTCACCAATTCATCAATTAACATATCCTGATTATCATCATAAATTAATTTCATTTTTATTCCTTTTCTAACAAACACATATAAAAGCCATCACTATCAATAGGAAGAATTGTTTTTTCTTCTAATATTTTCATAGAAGGATGTCTAGAAATAAATGCTTGTATTTGTTTTTCATTTTCTTTTTTATTAAGTGTACAAGTACTGTACACCATATTACCACCTTTTTTCAAGATAGGATAAGCATTTTCTAATAATTTTTCTTGGATTTTTTCAATTTCATCCAACGCAATACTATCATGATATTTAATCTCAGGTTTACGTTTAATAACACCAAGTCCCGAACAAGGTGCATCTAAAAGTATTTTATCAAATGTTTCTTCATGATAGATATCTAAAAGCTTCGTTGAATCATAACAATGCGTTTTTATATTAGTAACATGTAATCTTTCACATAATTGATTAACTAAATGAATCTTATGTTCATATAAATCATAAGCTTCAATGCTTCCTTGATTATTCATAAGGGCGGCTAAATGCGTTGTTTTTCCTCCTGGAGCACTACACATATCTAAAACATAATCATCTTTTGTAGGATTCAATAATCTTCCTACTAATTGACTAGATTCATCTTGAATCGTCAAAAGACCTTGTTTATAAGCTTCACTATTCATAATAGCCCCATCATAATAAACTCCATCTATCGATAAAGGTGACTTGGTAAAACCATCTATTTGTAATATATCTTCTATTTGACATAAAATTGTATTAACTCTAGCAGTTTGATGAGGAATGGTATTATTGGCATGTAAGATTTCTATAGCCGTCTCTTTACCATATTGTTTGATAAACATTTTAACAAGCCAAAGAGGATGGGACGTTTCAATTGATAAACGTTCATCTTCATTAAGATTATCAAAAGATATATTTACTTGTGTTAGTTTTCTTAAAGATGCATTGATAAAATTAGCAGTACGTTTACCTTTGTGTTTGGCTAGGTTTACGGCTTCATTGATAATAGCATAGTTAGGAATCGCATCCATGAATAATATTTGATATAGGCTCATCATTAATAATATTTTTTCATATTTTTTAATACGTCCTGTTATGGTTTGTTTAATGATATAATCTAAATATAATTGATAGCTTACAGTTCCATAAACAAGTCTAGTAATAAAGTTTTTTTGAGTTTTTGTAAGTTCATGTTGATGAAAGCAATGATTGATACTAATATTTAAATAACTTTGATTTTTCTCATACTTCAGTAATATTTCTAATGCTAGTTGTCTTTCCATATTAAATTTGCGAATATGGATTGAAATCACATATAACGCTTACCTTTCCTTTTTGTTTTTTATTATAATAATCATTTAAGGCATTTAGTGCAATATAAACTTCTTTATCTTGTTTAAATTTTAAGAGTATACGCATACGATAAAGATCATTCATTTTATATATCATACTTTGAGCTGGTCCTAAGATGATAACATTTTTAAGATGATTATCTAAATAGCTTTTAATATGTTTAGCAGCTTCGTTGGTAGATGTTTCATTTTTGGCTTGAATAAGTATAGATACCATATGACAAAATGGTGGATACATAGCCATTTTGCGATAATTCATTTCTAACTGATAAAATTGCTTATAATCATGATTAGCTGCACAAGTAATGGCATAATGATCAGGATTATATGTTTGAATCACAACATTACCTTCCTTTTGACCACGACCACTTCTACCTGCAACTTGTGATAACAATTGAAAAGTTCTCTCACTAGCTCTAAAATCAGGAATATTTAAACTTAAATCAGCATTTAAAACACCTACAAAAGTCACATCTTCAAAGTCTAATCCCTTAGCTATCATTTGCGTACCTAATAATATATTAGCTTCATGATTGCGAAACTTTTCTAATAATTTTAAATGACTATTTTTTCCTCTTGTCGTATCAACATCATAACGAATAATATGAGCATTTTTAAATGTTTGAGCGATATCTTCTTCTATTTTTTGTGTGCCATAACCTATCATTTTCATTTTGGATTGACCACATTTAGGACATTGTTTAGGTGGTGAAACACTATACTCACAATAATGACATTTAAGCTTATTTTCATCTTTATGATAAGTAAGTGTGACATCACAATGCGGACATTTAATCACTTCACCACAACTACGACATTGTAAAAATGAAGCATAGCCACGCTTATTTAGTAAGAGAATGGCTTGATTACCTTCATCTATGGTTTTTTGAAGTTGTTTTTGTAAAGACAATGAAAACATCGAAAAGTTTCGTTTTCTAGTTTCTTCAATCATATCAACAATCTCCACTTGAGGTAATGGTTTTTGATTGATTCTTTTAGGTAATTCAAATAATTGATAAGCACCGATAAGACATCTAGAATAAGTTTCTAAAGAAGGTGTAGCACTTCCTAAAACAACATTAGCTTGATGCGTTTTAGCACGAATACGGGCAATTTGGCTTGTCAAATAACGTGGCTTGCTTTCTTGCTTATAACTTGCATCATGCTCCTCATCTAGAATAATCAAACCAATATTCTCTAAAGGAGCAAAGACAGCTGAACGTGTTCCAACAACAATATGAACTTCTCCACGTTTAATACGTCGATACTCATCATATCTTTCGCCTTGAGATAATCTTGAATGTAATATGGCAACCTGTTCCCCAAAACGTTGCTTAAAAACTTCTACCATCATTGGTGTCAAAGAAATCTCAGGCACCAACATAATCACACTTTGACCTTTAAGTAAATAATGGGCTGCTAAAGCCAAATAAACCTCAGTTTTACCCGAACCAGTTACCCCATGAATTAATGAGGTTTGATTATGTGAAGCAATTATACCTTGAACCACATGTTGTTGATCAGCTGTTAGCGTTATCTTTTTTTCTACATGTTCCATAAATTGAGGTTTGCGATATATTTCTTTTTCTTTAATTTCAATGAATCCTTGTTTCACTAAATTATCCAATAAAGATCGACTATAAGGAATATCTTTTAGTAAAATATCTTTATTGTTTTGTAAATACAATAAACATTCTTGTTGTTTTTTAGTTTTTGCTTTTCCATCTTTTATAACATTGACTACGAGTTGTTTTTTAATACCAACTGCTTGATTGGTTGCTGGTTTTAAAGATGAAGGTAGCATTGCTTGAAAACAAGCAATACGTGGTGACATCGTTAGTTTAGACATTGTATTCGCAAGTTCAATCAGTTCATCATTTAATAAAGGTTCATCATCAATCACTTCACTAATATATTGATATTTAAATCCTGCTTCTTTTTCTAATTGTTCTTTAGAATAAGATGTATGTTGAACATGTTCAACATAACCAATAATTCTTTGCTTATTAAAAGGTATAACGACACGCACACCTTCCATTACTTTATCCATACTCAAATAATCAAAATTTGTATCCAAAGACTGCACAGGATGCTCTATTAAAACACTTACAATATACATATTTATCACCTTTTCTATTGTAACACAAAACCAACAAAATGAAATCTTAAAAAGAAAAAAGGTATGATTCCGCATCAATCTGCACATCCAGCGACAAGACGCCAGAAAATCACACCTATAAAGATTATACTCTTTTCCTAAGAAAAATATAACATTAACATAATTAAAAGTCAATATCTAAACTTCATCAATATGATTTTCTAAACTTCATCAATATGATTTTTTAACATCATATAAAAATCAACATTAACATTTCTTTTATAAAGTCTAATTGCACTACATATATTATCAACAAATTGCAAACCAGGTTCTTTTCTAGAATCTTCAGACTTAATGGATAATACATTATTGCATTTACTTATATTATTTATAATATTCAACTCAAAATCATTTTTATTAAAAGTATCAAAAATTATATGTATATCTTCATCTATTGATAATATAATATTTTTTAAAAGATAGATATATTGCTCCTCTTTTTGTCTTTGATTAAATGTCTTATCCTTTTTTATATAACATGAATATATAATACTATAATCTATATTATTTAACTCTTGAATCATTTTAGATTTGATTTTTTGATAATGTTTATCCAATAATACAGCTTTAAATTCTAAATATATTTGTTGTTTTGCTTTATCCGATAATTTCATTCCTTTAAGTTTATTTTTGAATTTTTTATAAATAAAATTAATTATATCTTTAGAATCTACCAATAAACCTGCTACTATAAAGAAATCAACACATTCTGTTTCATCAACAAACAATACCATTACAATCATCTCCTCTAAATTTCATAAACATGAGTCGCAAGCTCATTATAACAAATATTCAGATCAAACAAAATATAGATTTGGGAATTTATAATGTTATTTAAAAGAAAAAAGGTATGATTCCGCATCAATCTGTTCGTCTTGCACCAAGACGCCAGAAAATCATACCTTCAATATATACTATAATAATTGCTAAAAGTCAACAACTATAAATTTTCTCTAATAATGTTTGCAATCTTATCCGATGCACTCTTAACATTATCATTACATACAACGTATTTATATGTATCCCTTGTAGCCATTTCTTTCGTAGCTTTAGATAACCTTTCTTGTACTACGGATTCCTCTTCCGTACGTCTGCCACGAATACGCTTTTCTAATTCTTCTAATGAAGGTGGTACTAAAAAAATCGTTAAAGCATCCTTACGTTTATCCATAACCTGAAGTGCCCCTTGTACTTCAATCTCCAATAATACATTTTTTCCCTCATCCAATAACTTATCAACATATTGTTGAGGTGTACCATAATAATTACCTACAAACTTCGCATACTCCAACAATTGACCTTTTTTGATTTTATCTTCAAATTCTTCTTCACTCACAAAGAAATAATCAACACCATCTACTTCTTTAGGACGAGCAGTTCTAGTGGTCATAGAAATAGAATAAGCTAAATTCAATGAATCATCTTTAAATAATTCTTTACGAACTGTTCCTTTACCTACACCACTAGGACCACTTAAAATAATGAGTAACCCTCTTTTCATTAACTTTCACTCCCTTTTACATAACTTATCATAGTCGCCATTATTTTTCAAGACTTCTCTTATATTTTGTGCTATACTATGTTAATCGAAAGGATGTGTTGATATGGCTTTTGATGGAATGATGATGGCAAATGTAACCAATAAATTAAAAGAAACAATTGAAAGTGGACGTATTAATAAGATATATGCAATATCAAAGTATGAATTATTGATTCATATTCGTGCGCATCGTCAAAATTATAAATTATTGATTTCTATTCATCCTGTATATGCAAGATTGCAGTTGAGTGAGTTATCTTATCCCACCCCAACCACCCCTAGTAGTTTGACTATGCTTTTAAGAAAGCATTTGGAGGGTGCTTATATTGAACTAGTAGAACAGGTTGAATTAGAGCGTATTGTGCATATGCAGATTATAGGGACTAATGAATTCAAGGATACGATTAAGTATCATATGTATATAGAAATTATGGGTAAGCATTCTAATATGATATTGACTCATGAGGATTTTAAGATTATTGATTGTTTAAAGCGTGTTTCTCCTTCTATGAGTAGTCGTATTTTACAACCTGGAGCTATTTATCAAATGCCTCCATTGATTGATAAAAAGAATCCTTATGATGGTTATATATTAACTGATAATCTTACAAAGACTTATCAAGGTTTTTCTCCAGAATTATCTAGAGAAGTTTTATATAGAATGGATCATGGTGAGAATTTTGATGATATTCTGAATCTTATTTCTAATAGTGATAACTTATATATTCATGAAATCAATCAAAAAGAATATTTTCATGTTATACCATTAACTCATTTACAATGTTCTTATGTAAGTTATCCTTTATTTATAGGTTTAGATAAGCATTATGAAGAAATTGATCAAAAAGATCGTATTAAACAACAAACATCAGATTTAGGAAAATATATTAAAAATGAGTATCAAAGAAATGTAGCTAAATTAGGTAAATTAGAACAAACCCTTTTTGATAGTCAAAATAGTGATGAATATCGTATTAAAGGTGATTTATTATTTGCGAATCTTCATTTATTACATAAAGGTATGAAAGAAGTAACTGTAGAAAATTATTATGATAATACCATGATAACGATTGATTTAGATGAAAGATATGATGGTAAAACCAACGCTAATAAATATTATGCTAAATATCAAAAAGCCAAAAATTCATTATCTCACTTACAAGTTCAAATCAATAAAACCAATGAAGAAATACAATATTTTGATTCTTTACAAACCATGATGGAAAATGCTTCATTTTATGATGCTTTAGAGATTAAAGAAGAATTAGAAAATTTAGGTTATTTGAAAAAGAAAACAACAAAACAAGTGCATCGCAACAAAAAGCTTCATATTGAACAATATGAAACCAAAGATCATATTATGATATATGTAGGAAAAAATAATCTTCAAAATGATTATTTAACATTTAAAATGGCTTCCAAAAGCGATATGTGGTTTCATGTGAAAGATATGCCTGGAAGCCATGTTGTTGTTCATAGTGAGAATCTTGATGAATATACAATTCGTTTAGCAAGTAAAATGGCTGCTTATTTTTCTAAAGGGAAAAATAGTTCTTCAGTTCCAGTTAACTATGCTAAAATTAAAACTTTAAAAAAACCACAAGGAAGCAAACCAGGAAAAGTTATCTTATCCCATTATGCTACCATTTATATTGATCCTGATGATGATTTCTTTGATGAAGTGACTAAAATTGATTGAATGGTACACTCATAAAAGTCTGTTCATATTGAGGATAATAAACAGGATAATACATACAATGATTAACACGACGACATTCGATTGGACAAATGACTGGTTGGGCAATAGGTGTTACTTGATTAGAAACACAGACTTTCTTCGGTGCAACAACAGGTTGAGGTCGTGGACAACCATTACAGTTATTTGAAGTATTCATTGTATTGGATTCGTTGATATCATTTTGGCAATGATTCATGCCACATTGTTGTGGAAACATCATATCCCCTCCTTCATCATATTCTATGAATAGAATAAGATAATGTAAGGGCGAATGAAAGGAGTTATTTATGAAATTAATACCTTGGAAAATGAAAAATATAGAAGCATATACAGTATGTCAAATGAATATGAGTTATCATGGTTATGATAATGAAGAAGTATTGAATAATCGATTGGCTTTAGCCGCTTATTTACATACTGATTTAAATCACATGGTTGCTCCACAGCAACAACATACCACTAATTTTAGAAAAGTAAGCAGCAGTGATGGTGGCAGAGGTATGTTAGATAAGGCTGATGCTTTTGAAAGTTGTGATGGCTTATATACAAAAGATAAGGATTTATGGTTATGGACTTTTCATGCAGATTGTTGTCCAGTATTGTTGTATTGTGAAGATCAAAATATTGTTGCAGCGATTCATTCTGGTTGGAAAGGTACTGTTAATGAAATTGTAGGTAAAGTGGCTAAACATCTGATTGAAAATGAATATTGTGATCCTGATTATATGTATGCATATATAGGTCCTTCATTAGAACAAAGAAATTTTGAAGCTAGGGATGATATTATTGATTTAGTAAAACAGATGTCATTTGATACGCATGAGTTTTATATGAATCATTATGATGGTACTTATCATCTAAATAGTAAAGGTCTTATTAAGCAACAATTGCTTAATTTAAATGTTAATGAAGAACATATTACGACTTCACCTTATTGTAGTTTAGAAGATAAAGAACTTCTCTATTCTTATCGTCGTGATAAATCACAGAATCGCAATATAACAATGATACGTTTAAAAGGCTGATCATTTGATCAGCCTTTATCATACAATAATTCATACATAGTTGCAGGTATTTCTTCAATAAGTTTAGAAGGTATAACACTATAATGATTTTTAGCTAATTTATCACCAGCTGCACCATGAAGATAAACTCCAAGCAACGCTGCTTCAATTGGCTTATATCCTTGGCCTACAAAACTCGTAATCATGCCTGCTAAAACATCACCCATACCTCCTATAGACATAGCCCCATTGCCTGAAGCATTACGATAAGATTCATAACCATTTGTAACAATAGTATGAGGACCTTTTAATACTAATACCACATGATATTCTTTTGCAAATTCTTTTGCTACCGATAAAATATCTGCCTTATCATCAAACTCACACAAACGCTTAAATTCTCCCATATGAGGCGTTAATATAATATCACGATGATTATCTTTAAGTAACTCCATATGCGATGCCAAAATTGTAAGTGCATCAGCATCAATAACCAGTGGTTGATTCGTTAAAGATAAAACATCAACAACATAGCGATGACTATCCATACTTAATCCCAAACCACAACCAATTAATATTGCCTGATATTTTAACAAATCTTCTTTTCTAAAAACTAATGGTCGTTTCATTGTCGTTGCTTCAGGACAATACGAGGTTAATGAATCAATAACCTTATCATCAGTGATAACACTAACCACACCACTACCACTATAAACACAACTTTTAGCACTTAAAAGCGCAGCTCCTTTATAATCATCACAACCAGTAATTAAAGCAACCCTTCCATAATCACCTTTATGTCCATCATATTTTCTTTCTTTAATGATTTTCTTCATCATTGTCTTATCTGCATAACTATATAAGCCTACTTTATCACTCATATCCTTAGCATCTAATTTTTCTACAATCACTTCTCCTGTAAAAAAACGACTATCAGGATTAAAAAAACCATCTTTATAAGCAGTTAAAGAAATCGTCTTTGAAGCAAATACAACACTTTGATAAGGTTTACCGCTATTACAATCCAATCCTGTTGGAATATCTACTGCAATGATTTCTTGATTATATAATTGATTAATTTGTTCAATAATTGAAGCATATAAACCTCTAGGTGAACTATTCAAGCCAAAGCCAAACATTGCATCAATAATAACTTGGGTTTGTTGCATCTCATCTATTGCTTGACATAAATTATTATCATTTAATAAAGTTACTTTTATATGATGCTTATAACATTCATTTAAATAATATTGATTAGCTAATGAAAGTTTATGACCATCATCAAAAATATAAACATTTGTCTTTTTATCTTGTAGAAAAAGTTTAATCGCTAATGATAATCCATCAGCCCCATTATTACCAGGACCACATAAAAAACTATAGCTTTGCTTATCCATATGCTTTAATAAGCAATCGCTAGCTTTATCAACTAATTCAATAATACTATAACCATCATCCAATAATGCTTGATCATATTTTTGCATTAATAATTGACTACCAATTCTCATCATATCACCTACCATCTATAGTTTAACATAAAAAAAGGAATTTTTAAAATATTCGGTATTTTTTGTGTTATTTCTCTCTTCAACAAACATCGACAAAGCTTCTATTGTATAATGGACTTGTCTTTAAAGATGAGTGCTTAAACAATTACATCGAATAAATTAGAAGAAAGGAATTTATCTTATCAGCAAACCATTGTTTTTGTACATACAATAGTTTATCTTGTTGCATGCCCAAGATATAACTATCTATACGCGCGTAAAAAGACCGATGAACATCGGTCTTATTTTAATACTAAAATTTTAGATTTCTAGGTGTTCTAGGGAATGGTTCAACATCTCTAATATTTTGCATACCTGTTAAGTACATCAAGAAACGATCAAAACCCAAACCAAAACCAGCATGTTTACAACCACCATATCTTCTTAAATCCATATACCATTGTAAACCTTCTTTTTGCATACCTTTTTCATCCATGATTTTTTCTAAAACATCATAACGCTCTTCTCTTTGACTTCCACCACATAATTCTCCAACACCTGGAACAAGTAAATCACAAGCCGCAACAGTCTTATTATCATCATTCAAACGCATATAGAATGCTTTGATTTCTTTTGGATAATCAGTTAAAAATACTGGACCATTAACTACTTTTTCACAAATATATCTTTCATGTTCACTATTAAGATCCATACCCCAGAATACTTTATTTTCAAACTTTTCATCAGCTTTTAACAAAATATCAATAGCTTCAGTGTATGTCATGCGTTTAAAGGCACTATCTTTAACCTTAGTAATACGATTAATACAATCTTTATCAATCATTTGATTAAAGAAATTCATTTCTTCGCTTGCATTATCCAAAACATATTCAATACAATATTTAACCATATCTTCAATTAAATCCATATCATCTTCCAAATCCGCAAAAGCAATCTCTGGTTCAATCATCCAAAATTCACTAGCGTGTCTAGAAGTATTGGAATTTTCAGCTCTAAAAGCAGGACCAAAAGTATAGACATCTCTAAAAGCCATACAAAAAGCTTCAACATGTAATTGTCCTGTAACTGTTAAATAAGCTTCTTTTCCAAAGAAATCATCCTCAAAGTTTGTATTATCAATTGTTGTCGCTCTAAACATTTCTCCTGCACCTTCACCATCATTACTCGTAATAATAGGTGTATGAACATAAACAAAGCCTTGAGATTGAAAGAATTCATGAATAGCCATAGATAATACACTTCTTAAACGATAAATAGCATAAAAACTATTAGCACGTGGTCTTAAATGAGGTATTTCTCTTAAATATTCAAAAGAATGTCTTTTCTTTTGTAATGGATAATCTTCATCACATAAGCCTTCAATAGTAATTTGTGTTGCTTCAATTTCAAAGGGTTGTTTGGCATCAGGTGTTAATTTGAATTTTCCTAAGACTTTAATGGCACTACCAGTTGAAATATGCTTAACTTCTTCTAAGTTATCTAAAGTTGTATAAACAATTTGGCAATTTTTAAAATAAGTACCATCATTTAAAGCAATAAACGAAACCTTACCACTAGATCTATGTGTTCTTACCCAACCATCTAATTCCACATATTCCAAAGCTTCCTTTTCAATATCTTCACCAGCATAAACCATTTCATATAATTCTCTAATAGTCATAAATTCAAACATATCTATTCCTCCTGAGCATTCATTTTTAATACTAATTCCTGAATTGCGACAACAACATCAACTGTTTGCACAACCACATCCTTATTAACCGTAAAATGTGTATGTGTAAAGTCAACAATACCTTTAACACCTAAAGCCATTAATCGATCAACTGTAGGTTGAACATTTTCACTGATTGCTAAAATAGCTATTTTACAACCCTTTGGGAAAGTTTTTTCCAAATCATCAATATGAATCAACTTAACGCCAAATTGTTCTCCTACCTTATTAACATCCTGATCATAACCACATACAATTTGACCTACAGTATATTGCCAACGATTGTATTTTAAAATAGCACTACCTAAATTACCAATACCGATTAATACAATAGGTTCATCTAAATTAAGTCCTAAAACATTGCTTAAAACATTGATAATTTCCTTAGTATCATAACCAACACCTCTTCTACCAAGCGTTTCTTTATCTGTTAAAAAACCAAAATCTCTTCTAATAGTAGTATCTAAAATACCTGTTACTTCTGCTAATTCACTTGATAAAAAAATTTCTTTTCCTTCATGTTGCATATTACGCAATGCTTTTAAATAAACAGGAAAACGATTCATTGTTGCATTTGATATTTTTTGATTTTTCTTTTCCATTCTACTCTCCCACACTTTCTTCTTCTAAATCATAACTAGGTTTAACACTTAAGTCAAGAGGTGAAAACATAGAATTTTCGTACATAATTCTACCTGCTGAAGCAATCATCGCAGCATTATCAGTACAATAGGCCATTGGTGGAAATAAAACCTTCATTGGGCTTTTTTCTTTAAGACTGTCTCTTAAACCACTATTGGCACTCACACCTCCAGCAACTATAATTTCTTTAACTTGATAATCTTTTGCAGCTTTGATTGTTTTGTTGACTAAAACTTCAATTGCAACCTCTTGAAAAGAACAAGCCAAATCTTCATTAACTAACACTTCACCACGTTGATCAGCATTATGTTTTAAATTAATAACCGCTGATTTTAAACCACTAAAAGAAAAATTATAACTATCATCATTCAAAGGCAAAGGCAACTTATAACTATGTTTACCCTCTTTAGCTATTTTATCAATCACAGGACCACCAGGATAAGGTAAATGCAAAACACGACCAACCTTATCATAAGCTTCCCCAATCGCATCATCCAATGTTTGACCAATCACTTCAAAAGAAAACTCATGTTCCATATAAACAAGTTCACTATGACCACCACTAACAACCAAGCACAAACAAGGATACTCAATATCCTCAACCAATTCATTGGCATAAATATGACCTGCAATATGATGAACACCTATTAAAGGCTTATGATAAGCAAGCGCTAAAGTCTTAGCAGCTTGCATCCCTACATGCAAACTACCCACAAGTCCTGGTCCTTTAGTCACCGCTATAGCATCAACATCATTTAAATCAACTTTTGCTTCATTTAAAGCTGTCTTTAATACTGTGGATACACATTCCACATGCATACGGCTAGCAATTTCTGGCACAACACCACCATATAAACGATGGGTATCTATTTGACTTGCAACAATATTACACAATAATTCTCTTTTATCTTTCAGCAAAGCTACTGACATTTCATCACAGCTTGATTCAATTGCTAAAATAAGACTCATTCATTTACCTCCAATTTCTTCACCATCAAATAAGCATCTTCATGGTTTCGATAATAATCCTTACGAATCGTTACCATTTCAAAACCATATTTTTGATATAAACTAATGGCTGGTATATTAGATACACGAACTTCTAAACTGATATTAGAACAGCCATGAAACTGACTTATTTCAATCATTTTTTCCATCATATAAGAAGCATATCCTTTTTTTTGATAAGCTTTATTAACACCAATCGTCGTTATTTGAGCTTGCTCATATATCAACCACAATCCCACATAACCAACAATTTGACCATCCTCTTCTAAAACATAATTAAATGAAAAATCATTTTCATTAATCTCATATAAAAAATCATCTTCACTCCAACCATCATCTAAAAACAATTGATTCTCTAATTCCACAATATGCTTTAAATCATTCAACTCCATAAATCTTAAAGACATATCTTCTTAGCCTCAACATCCTTTAAATAACGAGGAACAAGTACATCAACATTATCTAATGAAGCTATATTTAAAGAAAGATGATAAATATTATTAGCCAAATCAACATCAACATGTTGATAACCAACAACTTCACTTTGTCCGACAACTTTAAAATCCTTATAATCATCCATAAACTTATCAAAATCACTAATCAATATTAATTGTTCATTGATTAAAGGTTCTCCATTTTCATAAGCACAAACAAATACTTTTTGACTTCTAGCATCAATCACTGAAACACATTTATCAAAGCCAGCATAAGCTGCCAAAGAAGAAACAACTTTAATACGAACATTACTTATAACACTTAAAGTCTTAGCAATAGTCATTGCAACTCTTACACCTGTATATGAACCAGGACCTAAAGTAATAATCATCTCATCAACATCTAATAATTCCTTATGATATTTATCCAATAATGAAGAAAGAGCTGGGATGGCATTTTCTGATTGACGTTTAGAACCCATTTCCTGAATTACTTCTAAACATTGATCATCTTCATATAAAGCAATCAACAAATACTGATTCGACGTATCCATAATCAATCTTAACATAAATTCATCTCCTCCAATAAATTTTGATATTGTTCTCCTTTCGCAACAAAAGAGAAACTACGTGATTGATCTTCATTTTTTGTCATATGTATCTCTAATCTATCATCAGGTAAAATATCCTCAATATATTGAGGCCACTCAATCACACAAATGCCATCATCCTCAAACATTTCTTCAAAACCTAATTCCTCATTTTGTCCTTCCAAACGATAAGCATCAAAATGATACAACGTTTGATCTCCATGATATATCTTTACAATCGTAAAAGTTGGTGAATTAATCACCTTTTTAATTCCCAAAGCAGCACCAATACCTTTGGTAAGTGTCGTTTTACCAACACCTAACTCACCATTCAAGGTAATAATAGCACCATTAAATAAATGTTGTCCCAATTGTTTTCCAAACTCTAACATTTCATTTTCATTCATTAATTGTAACATAATTACCTCCTTAAACTTTTTTGATATTGTTGATACCAATATTGTGCAAAACCTGGTCTAAAAGGTCCTGACATATTCATCGCATCATCTATTAATAAATCAAGTTGTTTATGTAAAATAGTATCTATTTCTTTACCATAATGCATCTTTTGACTATTTTGTGCATATTCTTCTTCATCTAAGATACGATATTTATAATCAGGAAAAACTTTTAAATCTAAGTCATAATCAATATATTTAAGAGCTTCACCATCATATAATGTAGGAGAAGCTAAATTACAATAAAAATGAACACCATTTTTTCTTATCATACATATCACATTATACCATTGATCCTTTGGAAAATACCAAATAGCAGGTTCCCTTGTATACCATTTTCTTCCATCAGACTCACTCACCAATGTACGATTATTAATAACAATAAAACGATGCTTCGTTTCTTGTAAAATATGTCCTTTGTCCCAACAACGATGAATATTCCCGTCATGCTTATAACAATGAATAAGCACATCTTCACCAACCAATGATTGCATAAAACTCATACCTCTTTTCAATAACATGACTATTATACACAAGAAATGATGATTTTGAAAGTTATATACTTCAAATATTTAAGGAATTTCTTACAAATCTACATATAGTTTTCTACTTCATTAATAATTTGTTAATAATTATCCTTTAAGATATAACCTAAATTAGCATATAAAGATAATATTAGCTAATTTTATTTTAATTATGTTGATTTTTACATAGAAATATGAAA
>JAJQFG010000076.1 GCA_021201315.1 Erysipelotrichaceae bacterium | reverse complement strand
AGCAGTTTGATGATTTTAATCTTTATGTTGAACAGATTTTAAAATTATTAATTGAGGGTTTAACAAGTGATAAATTCACACCAGAAGAAATTCTTAAGATTACTGCTATTTATCAACAAGTACTTAAGTTAAAGTAAATACAAAAAATTACGCTTACCACTAAGGTAAGCGTATTTTTTGTTTTATCTAAAAACATCAAAAAAATCCTTAAATAAATAATTTGTTGTTATTTTTGATTTATAATATTTCAATTTCAACAACATCCATCAAATTAATCTTTGTCATAACAATTTATATCATCTTGGTATCTAGATTAATCTTTGCTACTACACCTGTCTTTTCAACATACTGACTTTTATCATAATATACAAGCCTAACCATTGATCCTTTCTTAATTTGGTGAACATTATAATTTAGGATTTCATAGTCATCCTCTGACAATACTTTCCTAGGTACTATAACTCTTTCTTGTTCTCTAAGAATTTCTCTATATCCTGCTAATGCATCAAATGGCTGAAAGATCTGTGCTCTTGGTGCTCTTGCACGACTGGTTGCCATTACATCACCTTCTTTTTTATTTTAATATACTACAAACGTTTGTGTTATTATTATATGAAATGTACATTAACAACTTCAATAAGATTTGGAAATTATTTTTAGTAAGCTTTTATTGTTACAATATTGTTTCATACTACTTTCTTGCATTTTATTTAAAATAATTCGCTTAATTATTCTTTTTAAAGTAAAAACATGACAAAAACTGTCCTAATAATATTTGGATATATTTATTAACATATTGTTAGAAGTTTTTAATAATTATTGTTAGGTTTAATTTACGAAATATTTTGTTGATATTGATTTTAGTTGATTAATAAAATATAATTTTAGTCAGAGGTATTTAAATTTATTATAAAAGGGAGATTACATGTGGAAACAAGCGAATTAATAAAAAAACATATGTTTCTATATACCAAGAATTGTTAAAAGACAATTTAAATAAATCAAAATATTATAAAGATTATATTGATTGGGTACATAAAATAATCAGATGGTCTAGCAGATTTTATTAAAGAATATTGTATTTTAATGAAAAAAATGATATTTTATATTAAGGGTGAAAGAATGGAAGAATTAAAAATCGAAAGTAAAAGAGAGAAAAAAAGAGAGCAACTAATTCAGCAGTTATTTGAAGCCACAAGATTAATTATGCAACAATATGATTACAATACTGTGACAATAAGAAATATATGTCAAGTATCTAAAATATCATATGGCTCATTTTATAATCTTTTTAAAAGTAAGGAAGAATTTTTAACATATTATTTAACACATGATTTTCTATCGTATAAAGATAAATATTATAAAGAGCATACAGAATTTAATTGTTTAAATGATATCGAGAAATCAATTGATATATTTAAATGTTGTGCTTTATATAATATTGACAGAGGAATAGATTTTATAAGTGCATTTTATTCATCAAAGAATTATAATTTATCCCCTTTTCAGGATGAAAAGCATTATTTTTGTTTTACGCCCCTAGTTCAAGAAGGAAGTGTGTATTTAAGTAAATCAATAGATAAATTAAAAGAAAATGCAGATATAGATAAGATTATGCAAGAATATTGTTTGATATTTAATGGTATTACTTTTAATTGGTGTGTTAGTAAAGGGAGCATTCCCATAGCTGAATTGATAGAAGAGGAATTAAATAAATTAATAAAAAATTATTTAAGATGATAGAAAAATCATCTTTTTTTATTGACAATTAGTAAGTATGTGATATTATTATCGTATAAAAATAAATCGTGATTTAAATCAAGATTTAATTAAGGAGGGCAATAAAATGTATGAAAAATTATTTGAACCAATTAAAATTGGAAATCTAGAACTTAAAAACAGGTTGGTTGTGCCAGCTATGTCAACTTTGACTGCAACTGATGATGGTGCAGCAACAGAACAATTTATAGCATATCTTGAAAGGAAAGCAAAAGGTGGCTGGGGTTTGATTGTTACAGAATACTATGGTGTAGCACCAAATGTTGGATTTTTTCCTAGAATGCTAGGTATTTGGAATGATGAACTGGTAGAAAATCACAAAGAAGTTACAAGACGTGTACACGTAGCAGGAAGTAAGATTGCTGCACAAATTTCTCATTCTGGCAGAGAAACTTTTATAGGTGTAAGTGATGAAAATTTAGTAGCTCCTTCACCTTATAAAGATGTATCAGGCACAAAAAAGCCACGTGAATTATCGCGTGATGAAATTAAAGAAATTATTTCACAGTATGGTGATACTGCTTATAATTTAAAACGTGCTGGTTTTGATGCTGTTGAAATTTATGCCGCCCATGGTTATTTAATTAGTAATTTTCTGTCAAAATATTCTAATAGACGTATTGATGAGTATGGTGGATGTTTAGAAAATAGAATGCGTTTCTTATTAGAAATTATTTCTGATGTGCGTCAAAAAGTCGGAGATGATTTTCCGATTATGGTAAGAATATCTACTAAAGAATTTGTTCCAGGTGGTTTGTCTATTGGAGAAACTAGAGTTATTGCAAAAAAATTGGAAGAGTCTGGCGTTGATTGTATAGATTGTTCACAAGGAATTTTTACTGTCTCTAATAATATAGTCGAACCAATGCAAATGGATAATGCTGTATTTGTAGATATAAGCGAGGAAATAAAGAAAGTTGTAAGTATACCAGTTATGTGTGCTGGAAGAATTAATGAAGCCTGTATTGCTGAAACAATATTAGATACACATAAAGCTGATTTAATAGGTATGGGACGTGCCTCTTTGGCAGACCCAGATTTTCCTACTAAAGTAAAAGAAGGAAGATTAGATGAAATAAGATACTGTATTGGTTGTGTACAGGGATGTATTGGAGGCAATATGAGGGGAGAGAATTGCCATTGTTTGGTTAATCCAGAAATTAATCGAGAATTTAAATTAAAGGATGAACTTGCATCTGAAAGAAAGAAAGTAGTAGTTGTTGGAAGTGGACCAGCAGGTTTAGAAACAGCAATAGTCGCAAGAAGAAGAGGACATGATGTGACAGTATTGGAAAAAGATAATAAGCCAGGAGGTACATGGAATATTGCATGCTTACCATTACATAAGGGTGAATTGATAACTTTTACAAAATGGCAAGTTGATGAATGTAAACGATTAGGTGTTGAAATTCAATATAATACAAACGGAACTGTGGATTTAATTGATTCAATGAAACCTGATGAAGTCATTATAGCAACTGGTTGCAAACCATTTATTCCTCCAATTCCCGGATCAGATGCACCAAATGTAGTAATGGCTAATGATGTTTTACAACAAAATGTTACTTTTGGTAAAAATGTAGTTGTTTTAGGAGGAGGCTCTGTAGGAGTAGAAACAGGAGAATATATGTCATTCTGTGGCAGTGATGTTACCATTGTAGAAATGCGTGAAAATATTCTTATAGGTTTAGAACGTGAAACTTATTTAATGTTAACACAATCTGTTAAAGATAGAAATATTCATGTCTATACAAATAGTAAAGTTATGTCTATAGGTGAAAATACAGTTACACTTCAACGTAAATCACATGAAATTGTTTTGGAAGAAGTTGATACTGTTGTTGTAGCAGCGGGTAGCAAGAGTGTGAATGATTTGGTAGAGCCATTAAAAGTATTAAATTATCATGTACAGGTAGTTGGAGATGCTAAACAAGTAAGAAATGGATTGCCAGCAGTATACGAAGGTTATATGGCAGGATATAGTATTTAGGAGAAATGTATGGAAGTTTTGAACAATAATGAAATTATAGAAATGTTTGATAAATTAGGTCTATCAATCGCAGTTTTTGATAGAGACATGAAAATGATATATATGAATGAGCGTGCAAAATGGTTTTACTCAAAAGTTTTTAAAGCCGAAAATATTTTAGGAAAATCTGTTAAAGATTGCCATGCTGAAATTAATATCAAAAATATAAATAATTTATTTGAAACTTTTGATAATGGAAAGCCACTAAGTTTTTTCCATGCTGATCCACCAATGATAGAAGGAGGCCAGATATCAGTCATTCACTATCCTTACATTGTTGATGGTAAAGTAGAAGGAATCATGGAAATAAACATTGAAAGTTCCTTACAAGATTCAGGCAGAGGAAAATATGAAAGAAAATTTAATTAATAAAAACCACATCACTTCTTGATGATTATACCGATGATACAATGATTGATTATGAAAAACTGAAATTTATTTGTGATTATTTAACAGATATTTTCAAATATACTGCTAATGATGGAACTTATATTTGATATCTATCATCTAAACAAGGTGCTATGTGGAAAAATAAAACCACTGATTGTATTACTTCAGCACAAGTTATAGTAAGCATTGCTGATATATTAGGTTACGAAGGTTAAATTACTTATGTAGGCTATTTAAACCACCACTATGCAATAGTATACATTGATGGTACTGGATACAAATTTGAACTATTAATTTTATCTACATCAAATGCAGTAACTGATGTCACTTATGTTGATTTCTCTTAATATTGTTAATCAAAAGAAATAAAAAATATATATAATTTCGTTAGCAAGTATGGTATATTGCATATCATACTTGCTTTTTATATTTGTCACTAAAGTTATATACTTTAATCGTGGTAACAAATTAGACATCTTAATTAATTAATTAATGTCTTTTTATGGATTAAGTTAAATATAACTCTAATTCTTAATTAAATCATATAAATTACAAATGTGTTTTACATTAAAATAATGATATTCTATAAAGCACTTAGTAAATCGTGATTAGATTAACTTGTATTAAAATATCTTAGCATTTATTAAGAAATTTATTTTTATTTTCTACTTAAAATGATATTATATTTATATGTGATTTTAAAAGGAGAAAATAAATATGGATGTAAGCTATAATAAGTTATTTAAACTATTAATTGATAAACATTTAAGAAAAACAGAATTCACAGCTATGGCTGGCTTTAGTCAAACAACTCTCGCAAAATTATCTAAAAATGAATATGTATCAATGGCTGTACTGGTTAAAATATGCCGAACATTGGATTGTACTTTTGATGATATCATTGATATATTGCCTGTAGAAGAGG
>JAJQFG010000014.1 GCA_021201315.1 Erysipelotrichaceae bacterium | reverse complement strand
TCATCTTCCTTATCCTTTTGCAAGTACTTTTTTTATTTTTTTCTAAAAAAATTTTTGTTTTTTGTTTTTACTTTTTTACCTTGTATTCATAAACATCCTAATCAAGGATATTTTTATTAAATATTATTTGATTATTTCATTGCTATCTAAAATAATTGTTACTGGACCATCATTGATTAATGATACTTTCATATCTGCACCAAAAATACCAGTCTCTACATGTATTTCATTTTCCTCTATATATTTATTAAAATAATCATACAAAGGAATTGCAATATCTGGTTTTGCCGCATCAATAAAACTAGGTCTTCTTCCTTTTCTACAATCTGCATACAAAGTAAATTGCGAAATCGATAATATTTCACCTTGCACATCTTTTAATGATAAATTCATTTTACCATTTTCATCCTCGAAAATACGCAAATTAATAAGTTTATTAACCATCTTTTTCACAATTTCTTTAGTATCATCATGACAAAATCCTACTAAAACCATGAATCCCTTATCTATATTTCCATGAATATTTCCATCAATTTCAACTGAACTCTCCTTTACTCTTTGAACAACAATTTTCATATCAATCACCCTTTCTTTATGATATAATATATCAAAATCATTTAGAAAAGGAAAGATGAAAATGTCAACCACTCTTGCTCATAACATGCGTCCTCAGTGTCTACAAGATATCCTAGGCCAAGAACGCCTTGTTGGTAAAAACGGTATATTATCTCAAATTGTCAAAAAAAGACATCCTATGTCTTTCATATTATATGGTCCTCCTGGCTGTGGTAAAACCACTTTAGCTATTGCCTTAGCCAATGATTTACATATTCCATATCGTTTATTTAATGCTTCCACTGGTAATCAAAAGCAAATGGATGCATTAATTGAAGAAGCAAAATTAAGTGGTGAACTCTTTGTAATCATTGATGAAATACATCGTTTAAACAAAGCAAAACAAGATCATTTATTACCACATATTGAAAATGGTTTATTAATTATTGCTGGTTGTACAACAGCCAACCCTTATCATTCTATCAATCCCGCTATTCGATCTCGTTGTCAAATTTTTGAAGTTAAACCACTTACTAAAGATAATATTATTCAAGGATTAAAAAATGCTTTAATTAGTAATAATGGTTTAAAAAATCAATTTCAAGTCGAAAATGGTGTTCTAGAATATATAGCATCTTTAAGTGGTGGTGATATCCGTTATGCTTATAATACCTTAGAGATGGCAAGTATTCTTAGTGACGATCATTGCATTCATCTACAAGATATCAAAAAGAATTTAACGCATTCTAATGTACAATATGATAAAGATGAAGATCAATATTATGATACCTTAAGTGGACTACAAAAATCTATTCGCGGAAGCGATCCTAATGGTGCTATGTATTATCTCGCTAAATTAATCACTGCTAATGATATCGAATCTTTGGAAAGACGTGTTATAACAACTGCCTATGAAGATATCGGATTAGCTAATCCTAATGCTTGTATGCGTACAGTAATAGCATTTCAAACTGCTAAAACCATTGGCTTTCCTGAAGCTAGAATACCTATTGCTAGTGCTATTATAGATTTGTGTTTATCTCCAAAATCAAAATCATCAGAAAGCGCTATAGATAATGCCCTAGCCTCTTTAAAAGAACATCCTTATAGTGCACCAGAATACCTTAGATTAACACCTGTCGGTTTAGCTGAAGATGAAAAATACGACTACAACAGATCAGACCTTTGGGAATACATTCAATACTTACCTGAACAAATTAAAAATGAAATATTTTATACTCCAGAATTAACATCCAAATATGAACAAGCCTTAGCTAATAATTACCAACGCATTCTTAAACACGGTCGAACTTCTAATATTAAAAAACTTAATCATACAAAGAAAAAATAAAATGCATCTCATAAAGATGCATTTTCTAATTTCAATAAATGTTCTTTTATTTCTAAACCACCAGCATAACCAACCAAACGATGATCACTTCCAACCACACGATGACATGGTATAAAAATAGTAATATTATTTTCATGATTCGCACGACCAACAGCACGAGATGCTTGAGGTGATCCAATATTAATAGCCAGTTGTTTATAAGAAATGGTTTGTCCATAAGGTATATCGAGCAAAGCATAACATACTTTTTGTTGAAAAGCTGTTCCTTGAATCAAATAATTTAATTCAAATATATGTCTGTCACCATTAAAATACTCTTGTAGTTGTCGATATGCTTCTGTTAAATAATCTGATTTAAAATAATTTCCATTTATTTCTTTTTGTCCAAATAAGCAATAAGCTAATCGATTGTTCTCTTCACCTAAAGTTAAAATACCAACAGGTGAATCAAAATAATAATAATTCATCTATACATCAATTTCAGCTTGCCATAAACCATGAAGATTACAATATTCATAAACAGTAACTTTGCCTCTATAACCATTCAATGCAAAATATGCCACTGGTTCATCTTCATCTGTTAAATTGACACGTGCCACTGTATTACCATATACAGCTATAATATTAGAAATAAGATGTGCTTTTGTCATTGGATGATTTACTTCACCAACCACTGCTTTTAAAACATCACCATCAATAGATAATACAGGAATATGCTTTTCTAATGCACCATCTGTTGTATTTGCTTTCAATTCTACCATTGGCTTACCACAACACATAGTTGGACAACTACTATCATTCAATACTTCAACCAACTTACCACAATCTACACATTTCAATATTTTCATGTTTCATTCCTCCTATATAAATTTATTCTATCATTTATTATATTCTAAAACTACAAATATGCTTTTTTAATTGATCTCAAACAAACTTCTAATCTCATCCTTACTCATTGAAGCAATTCCACCTTCATTATTTTCTACAAAAATATCTGCTAATTCCTTTTTCTTTTCTTGTAAATCCAATATCTTCTCTTCTACCGAATCTTTCATAACAAGTTTAATTTCTTGTACCATATTAGTTTGACCAATACGATATGCACGATCGGTCGCTTGGTTTTGAGCAGAAACATTCCACCATGGGTCATAATGAATAACAGCTTGAGCAGACGTTAAATTCAATCCAGTTCCACCAGCTTTTAATGAAATTAAGAAAACAGTTGTTGAATCACTTTGGAATTTTTCAACTAATTCTTTACGTTTTTCTTTAGCTGTTTGACCTGTTAACATATAATAAGATATACCTTTAAGATTTAATTGTTCTCCAATTAAGTTTAACATTGATGTAAAGCTAGAAAAAAGTAATATTTTTTGATTATTGTCTCTAAAATTTTCAATAATTTCCATACAAGCCATCAATTTTGAAGAAGGTGTATGAATGTTTTCATAAACCAATCGTGGTTCACAACACAATTGTCTTAATTTTGTAAGCATCGATAAAATAGCTATATTATCCACTTTTTCTTGATTTAATATGGTCTGCAAGTCAGTATTAACCTGAGCAAGATTTGCTAAATAAATTTTATATTCTTCATCATTGAAAGAGATACGTTGTACTTTTTCTATTTTATCAGGCAATTCAGTTAAAACATCTTTTTTATTTCGTCTTAATATAAATGGAGAAACTAATTTTTTAAGCTGTTTTGTTTTTTCTTTATCATGATTTTTAACTATATCATTTTCAAAGCGTCCTACAAAATAATGATAGTTAAAAAGATATTGAGGCATCAAAAAATCAAATATAGACCATAATTCTGCTAAAGAATTTTCAATCGGAGTACCAGTCAAAGCCAAACGACAATTTGATTTTAATTTTTTAACACTTCTAGCATTCAACGTTTTTTGATTTTTAATATATTGTGCTTCATCTAAAATCACATATTCAAAAGTTTTATCTTCGTATAACTCAAAATCACGGCGCATATAATCATAACTCGTTACAAGTAAATCATATTCCTGATAAGCATCAATGATTTCTTTTCGATAATCTACTCCTTTTACAACGCAACCCACTTTAAGTTTATGAGAAAACTTATATACTTCACTTTCCCAATTATAAATAAGAGAAGAAGGGCAAATAACAATACTAGGTAATGGACTATCTATACTTTCTAGTAAAGCAATCACCTGTAAAGTCTTCCCCAAGCCCATATCATCCGCTAATATACCATTAAAACCACAATCTCTTAAAGTATGCATCCAAGCTATACCATCTTTTTGATAATCTCTTAAAATCTCATTATAATAATCAGGCAAAGAATGTTCTTTTACATTTATATGATCAAATTTATCAATAAGATCTTTGAACGACTGTTGGCGATTCATTTCAATATATTGATATTTCTCACTATCTTCATTAAGAGAAAAAGCACGATAAGCATTCATTGTTAAATGTCCATCATCCAAATCTTTAGGACTCATATGATAATCTTCCATTAATTCATTCAATTCTTCTAATTGTGGTGAATTCAAATATAATAATTGACCATTTTTCAAACGATAAAATTTCTTTTTACGACGATATTGATCCAAAATATGTCCCATTTCATCTACAGGTATTTGATCACTTTCGATATCTAAAGATAATAATTGACTTTCAACTTTTACACCTACCTGAATAGAATAATAGGCTTTATCTCCTAACTTTCTTAAATCTTGAGAAACATAAATATCCGCATAATTTTTCAAAAATTCTAAACCTTCATTCAAAAATAAATAAGTTCTTTCATTATTCTCATCCAAATAAGCAATATGATTATCATAATCAATCGTACCATAATCACCAATATAAGTTTCTACAAGATCTTGTTGATAATTTGTAACAAAATCTTTATCAAATCCACTTCGAATACTACCATTATCATTAAGATAATCTACACGTAAAGTGATTTTTTCATTATCATCTATATCACCATAAAGATTAATCATATGATAATCATTCAAAATCATATTGATTGGTAAATCCATATCAATATAATCTTCAATATTAGATAGAACATATTTAGAAAATCTAGGATATTGATCTTTTAATATCGGAAAATCTCCTTCTACTAAAATTTGTATAAGATTTTTTAAAACACCATAATGATCACTTTCAATACGAGACAATGTTTTTTTATCATCATATAAATAAAGATATTTTTGACCATAAATATAAGAATCTAAATGATCTAAAGATAAAATATAATAATTTTCTTCTTCAACCATATTAATTCGAATACGTTGTTGATATATATTTAATTGAAATGTTGGATAATCATAACCATAATATAAATCAAAAAATTCATCTATAATACCTTCATCTAATTCAATGGATTTAGCAAGTGAAGTATAATAATATTTAGAATAACTATTATCTTTCAAATAATTATTAACCATTTTTAAAAATTCAATCTGTTTTAAAGCAAATTCATCAAAAGCACTTTCATCATGAATAAAACATAAAGCCTTGCCATATTTTACTTTTTCTTTATTTTTTATTTGATTTAAAAAAGTAGAGATATTTCTAATGACGTATTTTTTTTCATTACCAATACGATAGGATACGCTCATATCATTAAAAACTGGTTCTAATTCATATTGGGTTTGTTGGAGAATAGTTGAAATGTTTTGTTGATAAAGATATTTTTGCTTATCAATGAAGTCTGTTGTTATTTTAGATTTTTGTATCAGATAAGCATCACGTTTTCGTTTTTCTTCAGCTTGCTTATAATTAATCATTTTTTCTACTTTTTGATTATGATAAGGTAAAATAACATTATCTTCTAATGCCATTAAAACTGCACCAATATGTCCACATGGAGAGAGACGATTACACTGATGACAATCACATTGATAATCGATAAGCTCATTGTTTTTTTGCTTTAAACTACAATGATATTGATATCCAAATGCTTGAACAGTAGCCTGAATTTCATCTTCTTTTTGATTTATTTCTAAAATATCATTATTTTCATAGAAAAATAATGCCAATTGGTCATTGAGCGGATCATTAATATATTTATTCATATTCATAAGTCACTCCTTCAAAAACCTCTAATAACGCTTCTTTTAAATCTTCATCCCTGCAATAACTCATAAGATCATAAACAAATTCTAAAAATTGTTCCGGTGTTGTTTGCGGACTTATTTCATTAACCATTTCTTTACATATTCTTTTATATTCATAAAAATAAGAATCATTGATAATAGACATATATTTTTTTTCTTGCATAATTAAATAAGTTTGAAAATCATTGTTTCGCATATAGTCAGCTAATTGATAAGGAATAATTTTAGATGGATTCTTTAAATATTGATAAGCTTGATATTCATAACAAGACAATTCATTAAGTATGCTTTTATCAATACGACCAACTATCTCATATAAGGCATCAATAATTACAAATTGAGCACTTTTCCAATCATTACCATACATATTTTTTAGTTCCTTAAGCAAGGATAAATCATCCAAACTATTCTTTTGTTTATAATATTCCAAAACATATTCTTGATAAGATGATACATCACCTTTATATTTATATAATGCAATTTCAATATCTTTTAAATCAAAATCCTGTAGTTGATCATGTATCTCTTCATAAAGTTTCATAGCATCATCCATTTTATTTGAATTTACATATTGATATAACATCATATATTGATATTCTATACTATCTTGAGATAATTGTTGTGATACAAATAATTGCTCTTCTTGAGATAATTCTTTAATATGTTTAGTTAAATAAGCAATAATTTTTTCAAATAATGTTTCATCTATATCATCTTCTAAACATTCTAAATAAACAGGTATAAGTTCTTCAGATGGTAAATAATTATTTATAAGACATATTAACGATATGATATTTAATAGTTGTCTTTTTTTTAGAATTTCTTCTAACCAAGGAAGATAATAAGCAGATGTACCTTTAGCATCTAGAAAGCTACGAAAAGTCTTAATAAAAATAGAATCAATTTCAATAGAATGTGTAAGAGATAAATCCATACATGCATAATCCTCTATATAAGAAATGAGTTTCTGAAATGCTTGTTTAATATTATCATGACGTAATTGCTCAATCAGCTTATTTGTTTGACTTTTTAAGAATTCAATAGCTTTATCATAATTACCATTATCATAATAACCTTTAAAAGAAATATCTTCATTACTTTCAAAAATATGAAATTCACTTTTAAGGTTTAAATAAACTGCAGCTTCATGCTCACAAGTTCCACCTTTACGTGCTTTTATACAAGTACAATTCATCTTTGTCATCTTATGCTTGTCATTAACCATAATAACAACACGATAGTATTGTTTATCTCTTACATTTGCACTATAAAGATTATTATTGACTTTGATAGTACCCACTTGATTGTTTTGATACAATTGATATCCTTTTTGAAAAGTAGCATCTGATATCTTTTGACCCATGATTCTCACCTCTTCACTATTATATACTAAATTTTTAAATAATAACATAACATGCAATAAAAAAACACTCATTAAAGAGTGTTTAATTCATTTTAGTAGAAAGCTTCTTAGCTAAAAATACTAACAATATCGCAACAACTGCTAATATCGCTGAACCAATAAATCCCATCGTATAAGCACCTGTAGCATCATAAAAGCTTGCAGAAATCTTTGGTCCGACAAAAGCGCCAATACCATAACCAATAAATATCAATCCGTAATTACGATTATAATACTTTGTTCCAAAAATAACCTTAACCATTGGCGCAAATACAACGAGTAAGCCACCAAATGAGAAACCTACCAATGCTATACATAAGATAAAATAAGCATAAGAATGAGCAGCTGTAAGCATTAGCATAGAAATACCATTGATAACTAATACTAGTAATAATGAATTCCAGCCTTTTAATTTATCATAAATAAAGCCAAATGAAATACGACCAAACATATTAAACAGAGTCATCATACTTACGCATAAAGCTGCATCCATTGAGGATAATCCAATTTGATTTTGTGCAATTGGTGAAGTAGCACTAACCATCATTGTTCCTGCAGCATTAGCAAAAATAAACATGAATAATAATACCCAGAAAATTGGTGTTTTAACCATTTGTGGAATATTATAATTCTTTGTAGGTAATTCTTGAGATTGTGTTGGCGAAGGTTGCCATCCTTCTGGTTGCCATCCTTCTGGACATGGTACAATCATCCAAGCTACGACACCTACACCAATTAAGAAAATAATACCTAAAATTTTACATGCACTTTGAGCTCCAAGATTATCAATCAATAATTGAGCAATTGGTGACATGATAAATGGCCCACAAGCAGCACCTGCTTGCACTAAACCAGAAATTGATCCGCTCTTATCTGGAAACCATTTTAAAGCTGTAGGCAAACACGCTGGATATATCATACCAGCACCAGCACCTGCAATAACACCATATGCAACATAAAGAAATGGAATCGTATTGGCAAATCCTGTTAAAATCCAGCCACCTGCAAATAAGATTAAACCAATATAAATAGCAACTCTAGGTTGTAATTTTTCCGCTAAAATACCACCTAAAAAACCAACTGCACAATAAATAAACATATAAATAGTATAAGCCATTGAAAAATCTGACGAACTCCAGCCAAATTGATTACATAATGGTAATGAAAATAAACTAAAGAAAGCAGTTGCAGATGTAAATAAGCTTTGTATCCATACACCTGCAAAAACACGCCAACGTGTATATTTTGTAATTGTCATTTTTATTTCCTCCTTATTGTAAAGTACCTAAATCTAAAGCTACATCACGGCCATTGAATTTTCCAGCTTCTTTGCTTGTTCCAAGCCAATAAACCATACTTGCAATATCATCACCTTCCAAAAATGGAACACCATTATACATTTCTTCTACAGAAGTAAAATGATGACCAGTTAAATCATTAATAAATTGAACATATTCCATTGTTTCACACATTGGTGTTTTTACTTTTGTTGGACATAATGCATTGACAATAATGCCTTTTGATCCAACTTCTTTAGCCAATGTTCTTGTTAAACCAATAATACCCCATTTAGACATACAATAAGTTGCTAATTTTGGTGTACCATACAATCCTGATGTAGATGAAATATTAATAATACGACCAAAACCTTGTTTTAACATATATTGTGCAGCATATTTATCTGTACGCCAAGTTCCTATCAAATTAATATTAATGACCTTTTCCACTTGTTCATCCGTTAACTCCCAAGTATATCCAAAATTAATAACACCTGCATTAGCAATTACAACATCAATACGACCAAAAGTTTTCCAAGTCAAAGCAAATGCCTCTTCCATATCTTCACTTGAAGTAATATTGCAACATTTTGCTAAAACTTTAGCACCTCTTTTTTCACACTCTTGAATGGTTTCCTGAAAAGATTCATTATTTGGTTCTAACATATCACACAAAACCACATCAAAACCATTTTCAGCATATTTATAAGCATGAGCACGTCCTTGTCCCATTGCTCCTCCTGTGATTAAAACTACTTTTCTCTCTTGCATGATTTTTTTCCTCCTTATGAATTTTATCACAAGCGCATTATAAGCTTTCAAACAGTTTGAGAGTCAACCCCATATTTTTGTGATTTTTTTTACAAATTCATATAGATTTATGTTAGAATGTGGGCGAAAAGTTTAAAACAATTTGAAAGTTGGTGAATTATGTATAATACTTATACTATTGGAGAACTTGCTAAAATACTTGATGTTACTGCTGAAACAATTCGTTATTATGAAAGAAAGAATATAATTCAACCTATAAAAAATAAAGAAAGTGGCTATCGCTATTATACAACATGGGATTTACATATGATTATACGTGCCCGTTGTTATTTGGGGTTTGGTTTTTCTATTGAAGAGGTTGCTGACTTATTACAAAAAGAAAAATTAGAAGATATTGATGCTATTTTAGCCAAACAAGAGGATGTTTTACAGCAAAATATTATTTATCAAATGAATTTATTAAGAAAATTACGCTTAAATAGATCATTAATCAATGATAAAGAAAATCAGCAAAAACAGTTCTGTATTCAAACAAGACCTGGCATCTATCGTATTGATACGCAAAAATGTTATACATTGGATTTGACAAACCAAGAAAGAAATGAACTCAAAAAGTTTTGTGAATATATTCCTTTTGTGTTTTCTACAGCATTATTTCCTAAAAATTATATTGAAGAAAAAAATAAAGATTTTTACTTTGGCATCGGTATTGAAGAAGAATATGCTCAATTATTTGATGTTAAAGAAAATGACTATGTTCATTATTATCCACCACAAACATGTTTATATATGTCTTTTCCTTCTCGTTCTAGTCAATTTTTAACTTATGAAGTATTGGAACCCGCATTTAATTATATGGAAGAAAATAATTTACAATTAAATGGCGATGTTATCACTCAAATAGTATCCATGTGGAAACCTGAAGAAGAATATTTTAATTTACATAATATTTGGATTCCTATTAACTAAAAAAACGCTTATCAAAGCGTTTAGAAAATAGATTGTGCTAATGCTGGTAAAAACACACATACAGCTGTTATAACAACTGCTGATATAAATGCCCCAATCATTGCACATATCATCGTTTTTTTAAAATCAAGTTTCAAAAATGTAGCAACTGCTGTTCCTGTCCATACACCTGTTGTTGGTAAAGGTATGCCAATAAAGGTAATAAGGGCAGGTTCTTTGTATTTTTCAAATCGTGTTGTATTTTTAGCAATCTTATTGTCAACAAGATTAACAAACCAAGGTAGCCAATGATGATTCCTTAATAAATCCATAATCCAGTTAAATAAATAAAAAATAAAAGGAACAGGAATCAATGAGCCAATATATGATGCAATAAAAACAATAAATGGATCACATCCAGTAAATATACCTACAGGAATAGCACCTCTTTGTTCAACAAGAGGAATCGCTGAAATAATCATTATATATATAATTTTTGACATATCAAATTTCCTTTCTGTTTTGTATGTTTCTCATTATACTAAAGCTTATTTTAAATGCAAGCTAAAATTGTTTTAACCACGTTTTTATTGAATTTAATCGATGCTGACTATAATAGTCCTTACGATTTTGATTTTGTTGATAGGTATTCAACAATATTGTTTTTAATTCTTGTTTATCTTTAAAATAGGATTTTTCAAATAACAATGATTCAATGATTGGATATTGTATTTCAAAATTCCATAAGCCAACAAGCCACTGATAAATTACTTCTTTCAAATAAGCATCACAGCGATTCAATATCATTTCTAAAATATTTTGACATTCATCAAAATACTCATGCTGTTTAACTAATTGGATTAATCTTTCATAAATATCCTTTACAAGTTCAAAACTTTCCTGATAATAACCTAATTTAACCCAATGATTGATTTGTTTCAATACTTCTGGTAAATCATCGATAATACGATATTGTTCAAAAATATCTTTTATTCTTTGATGCTCATCCGTTAAAGATATATGCTTAGTTAACGATAAAAGATATTCTTTAACATTTTCATCATTATCAACCAAATTCTTAAGTATTTGTTGAAGCTGATATTTATCTAAACCATCTATAATTTCATAAACATCTATAGTTTCTTTTTCTTCTTCTATAGGTTTATCATCATAAGCAAATAAAACAGCCGCCATATGTTTACAATAATTACCTGATTTAAAATATTGACAATCACAGCTCATATTTTCTACATTATTTAAATCAATTTCTACATGATAATCCTGTTCTCCTTTGACACGTGCTAATAAATAATGCGATTGATGCTTCATTTCTAAAATATTATCAGACATATAATAATCATAACCACGATCTAAAATATTCGAAGAAAATAAATCCTGCCATTGCATACATTTCACCTCAAACTTATTATAACACTATAAACAAAATGCATTAAAGACATTTTATAAAATATGTGTTAGAATAGACAGGAAATGAGGTGTTAAGATGTTTGGAAAACTTCATGTTGTTATTTCTAGCAATCAAGAAGAAGATTATGAAATGATTAAAGATTTATTATATAAGATAAATAATAATTTTTCTATTTCACCAATGCGTTCTTTATCAAAGGATTCATGTGATTTTTATGTTACATGTCATATGAGCAAAGATGAAGTTCAACCATTATTAGATAAGCTTAATAATGATTGGGATGGTGAATTAGATGATTGTGTTTGTTATGGTTTTAATACTAAGATGTTTCATCCATTAGTCTATCATTTAGCTTTAATATTATATGATTAGGAGGATGTTTCATGCTTATTACAGTTTCTCATTTAAGCAAAAATAATCATTATAAGTGTTTGATAGATGATGTTTCATTTACGATTAATGAAAATGATAAGATAGCTTTTATTGGTATTAATGGTACTGGAAAATCAACAATGCTTAAAATTTTAGCAGGACAAACTGATTATCAAGGTGAAATTTTAAAAAAGAAAGATTTAAGCATATCCTATCTACCACAAAATTCCAATTTTGATAATAATTTAACTATTTTTCAGCAAGTACAAGCATTTATCAATAATGTGAACGATTATGAAATAAAAAGTATTCTCAATCAACTAGGTATCGTTAATCATCAACAAAAAATAGGTGAATTATCTGGTGGACAAAAGAGACGTGTTGCCTTAGCTATAGCTTTAGTAAAACCATGCGAATTATTGTTGCTAGATGAGCCAACCAATCATTTAGATAGTGAAATGATTGAATATTTAGAAAAATACTTAGTAAAATGGAATAAAGCGTTGTTTATGGTAACCCATGATCGTTATTTTACGGAACGTATAACAACCAAAATATGGGAATTAGATCGTACAAAAATATATCAATATGAAGGTAATTATTCCACTTATATTGATTTAAAACAGCAACGTGAAGAATCAACTTTAATTGCTGAACATAAACGCAAACAGTTTTTAAAGAAAGAATTAGAGTGGGTACGTGCTGGAGTTCAAGCACGTTCGACTAAAAGTAAAGATCGATTACAAAGATTCAATGAATTAAACGCAATTGTCGATAAGCAAAAGATTAAAGATATTCAAATGATTGATATAGCTTCACGCTTAGGTAATAAAACTATTGAATTAAAAGATATTTCTATGTCTTATGAAGATATATTGTTTGAACCGTTTTCTTATCAGTTTAAAAAATTTGATCGTATTGGTATTTTAGGTAAAAATGGTTGTGGTAAAACAACTTTACTCAATATTATCGCTAAATTAGTCAATCCTAAAAATGGCGAAGTTATATGGGGTGATACAGTTAGAATTGGTTATTTTAAACAGGGATATGATGTTAACGATAATCAACGTGTAATTGATTATATTAAAGATACAGCCAGTGTTTTACAAACTAATGAAGGATCATTAACAGCTAAACAAATGTGCGAGAAGTTTTTATTTGATACTGATTTACAATATTCATATATCAATCGATTATCTGGTGGAGAGAAGAGACGTTTATATTTATTGAAGACATTAATGAGTGGTCCAAATGTTTTATTGTTAGATGAGCCAACAAATGATTTAGATATCATGACATTACAGATTTTCGAAGATTATTTAGATCATTTTAGTGGAATTATTATTGTTGTTTCTCATGATCGCTATTTTTTAGATCGTATTTGTAATGGTTTATTTGTTTTTAAAAATAAGCATATTACCTATATGAATGGTGGCTATAGTGCATCAATCTCCATTACTGAAAAAGCAACCAAAGTCAAAAAACAAGATACACGTATCAAAGTAAAGAAACCAAAATTAACTTACAAACAAAAAAATGATTTGAAAAATCTAGAAATATCCATTCCAAAATTAGAAGAAGAATTAGCTGATTTAGATCAACAAATGAATGGTATAACTGATTATAGTATTCTTCAACCATTATTGGAAAAAAGAAAAGAATTACAAAATAAACTCGATGAAGATAATGATTATTATTTAGAATTATTAGCAATTGAAGAATGAAAAAAGCGCATAAGCGCTTTTTATTTAGCATAAACTGTAATTGTTTGACCAGCCTCTAAAGTTGTTCCTTTAGAAATACTTTGATCATAAATTGTGCCTGTTCCATCAACTTCTATAGTAACATCAGCCATTGTAGCAAAAGCTTCCGCTTCTTTTCTAGACCATCCTTCCATAGAAGGCATAGTAATGGTTGTTCCATTTGTTTTAAGGAAAACTCTAGATTCAGATGCGACTTCTGTATTAGCATAAGGATATTGACTCAATACAATGTCGCCATCTCCAACAACAACTGGCGTTAATTGATTTGTTGATAATAGTGAAGAAACATAAGATGTGCTTTGGTTTGTATATGAATCCAAAGTATAACTACTAGAAGCAACAATCTTAATTTCTTGTTCATTAAGTTTATTAAGGGCAGAACGCACTACTGCTTGTACCAAAGTTGCAGCATTGACATTATCTGTTGTACCTGATTGATACCACAAAACAATAACGACTTCAGGATCATCATAAGGTGCTAAGCCACAGAAACTATGCGTATAATAGCCACTTACATAAGAACCATCCTGAACTATTTGACCTGTACCAGTTTTACCTATTAAATTAATATCATCCATATGATATTTATATCCAGTACTACCTGAAATATTAATAACACCACTTAGTAAATCACGCATTTGTTCTACTGTTTCAGAAGAATAAATTTGTTGTGAATATTGTGTTGATGCTTGATAAAGTACTTCATCTGTTTCACTATTAACGATCTTATCGACTATATATGGTTTAACTGTTTTACCATCATTAGCAAAAGCACTATAACCTTTTAATAATTGATAAGCTGTTACTGTTGAACCTTGACCAAATCCAGTTGTCAGCCATTCAACCACTCTACCATCATTATTGACATAACCGGCTACACCTGATGCTGTAGACAAACCATCCATCTCATCACTTTGAAATAATCCTAACGCTTCATAATCCGCAATCAATGAATCCTTATCGGTATAAGTTGCTAAAATATTACAAATAGCTGTATTAGATGAATAATAAAAACCTTGCTTAAAAGAAATAACACCCCATCCTCTACCACTATTATGATCTTTAATAGGATTATTAGAAGATGAATAATAATATGTACCAGATGTATAAGTATTCTCCACACTAAAACCACTAGAATCACTATCTTCTATAGCATTCGCATAAACAAATGATTTAAAAACAGATCCTGGTTCTACCGCTTCATTCAAGAATAAATCAACATAATTTTCTAAATCTCTTTCATTTGGATCAAAAGAAGGATAATTAGCAACTGCTAAAATAGCCCCTGTTTTTGCATTCATAATAGCACAAGTAGCTTGATCAGCTTCTTCTGCTTCGCAAAGCTTTGAAAGTTGAGAAGTTAATTCTGTTTGAATATCTGTATCTAAAGTTAAATAAATATCATTGCCTGAAACAGGAGCTGTTTCAGAAACAATTCCATTAGGTAAAACATTATTATTATTATCAGCTAGATATATTTTCTGACCATCCGTTCCTGATAATTCCTCATCATAGACTTTTTCTATACCCATTTGTCCAACCAATGCAGATGTCGTTTGTCCATTAATCTCATCAGTAACAACTTGAGCATAACCTATCTCATAAGAAGCAAAATCACCATAACGATAACTTCTTGTTGTTGTCTCTTCAAATTCTATACCAGGTAAATCTAACGCTTCAATTTCTTCTTTAACTAAAGAAGAAATATTATTTCCAACACTACCAAATTCAACCTGATATGAATCTTTATTCAATTTCTCTAATATTTCATCATAATCGCCACCAAGGATTTCCGCTAATTTTTCTGCAGTATATTCCTTATCAACAACATAAGCCGCACTACCATCTGAATTTGTACGCGTAGATGATAATATAGCATAAACTTTATATTTAGTCACATCAGTAACCAATACTTCATCATTGCTAGAATAAATCGTTCCTCGCTTCGCTGTTAGTGTTTCTACCTTTTGAGAACCACCACGCTGAGTAGCATAAGCATCTATATCATTACCACTAATAAGATGTTTTCCCGTCAATCCTAAATAAACCACATTAAAAACAAGACAAACAACCACAACACAAATCACAACCATCATCAAATTAGCGCCATAGTTTTCATCTTTTTTTATACTAGGAATTTTTAGTTTACGAGCCATTACTCATTACTCTCCCCAACAACTGCAACAGTACCACTGCTTTGTTGATATGTATAACCTCTTTCCTCAGCTACAGTTTCTAAACGTGAAAAGGATGCAAGTGATAATTTTTCACTGTCTAAACTATCAATATCTGCTTGAATCGTTTGAATTTCATCTTCAATTGTATCAATTTTAATATTTAACGAAGCTTCATAAGAATTCAAAACAACTACACCTACTACAAATACTACAAAACTTAATATAAAGAGTCTTTTTGAAAATCTTACGAAACGAGATTCTTTTCTTTTCTTTTTATTCATCCTTTTCAATCCTTTCTATAATTCTTAATTTAGCTGAGTGTGCACGATGATTAGTATTTAACTCTTCATCTGAGGCAACTATCGGCTTTTTTGTTATTTTTTTAAATTTTGGTTTTAGGTTATCTGGTACTACTGGCATTCCTTTTGGTAAAGAAGGAATCGTTGATACCTCATTAAAAGTATATTTACAAATTTTATCTTCTAATGAATGAAATGTTATAACTGCTATTCTACCATCAATATTCAATAAATCTAAACTATCGTCCAATGCTTGTTTGAAAACATTAAGTTCATCATTAACAGCTATTCTTATAGCTTGAAATGTTTTTTTAGCAGGATGTCCTGTTTTTCTTTTTACTGAAGAAGGTAATGATTGTTTAATAACTTCTACTAATTCAAATGTTGTTTCAATTGGTTTAATGTTCCTTTGACGTTCAATATTTCTTGCAATGTTTTTTGCATATTTTTCATCACCATATTGATAAAGAATCTTCACTAATTGTTCATAACTATAAGTATTCACAATATCATATGCTGTTAAATCTTGACTTGTATCCATACGCATATCAAGCATAGCATCATAGTTATAGCTGAATCCTCGATAACCTTCATCCAACTGAGGTGATGAAACACCTAAATCAAATAGTATACCATCAACATGTTCAATACCTTGCTGATATAAAGCATTTTTGATATTTTTAAAATTAGTATGAATAATTGTAAAATGATCAGAAATAGCATTTAATCTTACATAGGCCGCTTCAATAGCTTCTTCATCTTGATCAAAACAATAAAGATGTCCTGTTGTAAGTCTTTTTAAAATTTCTGAACTATGTCCCCCTGCACCTAATGTACAATCCACATAAATGCCATCGCTTTTAATATTCAATCCATTAATAGATTCTTCTAAAAGCACACTCACATGTTGAAACATTATATCTACTCCTCATCATCCAATTCTTCTGAAAGTTCATCAAATTGATCAACATTATCATCATAGTAATTTTCCCATTCTTCACTATTCCAAAGCTCAATACAATCGCCTGTGCCTACTACTGTACATTCCTTCACTAAATGAGCTTCCTCTCTTAAAGATGCAGGAATATTAATTCTTCCTAACTTATCAAATTCACACTCATTAACTCTAGATGTAACCAAACGCTTATAGGTACGATTCTTTTTCTTTTTTCTAGATAATGCTAATATTTCAGCATAATATTCATCAAATCCCTCTTGTGTATAAACTGCTAAACAGCCATCATTTCCCTTCATTACAAAGACGCTATCACCACATTGATTACGCATCTTGGCTGGTATGCTTAAACGCCCCTTGGCGTCAATGTTATGTTTAAATTCACCAAAGAACATTTTTCATCACCCACTTTTTAACATTTTATTACACTTTTTAACACTTGATACCACTATTATATACCAAACTTGCCATCTTGTATATAAAAAAATAATTACAAATTAAAAAAAATTAAATAAAAAAAGAACAATCTTCTAAAAGATTGTTCTAATAATAAAGTTCTATAACATATAAATAATCATTACAATAATACGTATCACTATTATCCCATTTACCATTCTCTTTCAACACATAATAAGCAAGATAATTATTCTTAATTTCATCTTTAACCTTATTATAAACATCCTCATTACCACATTTAATTTCTGCCACATGATCATTACTTCTTACTGCTTTGCTTAATATACCTCGTTCATATGTCTCCATATAACAACCTATACTATCAAAATAATTAATAGCATAATCTTGAGTCTTTTCATAAAAATCATAATCAGGTTTATAACAACGTAACATTTCATCACTATTCATCATAAAATAAGCATTACAGCTATGCACACTACCAGTTGTTATATCACCCCAAGTAGTATCACAATAATAATAGTCCCCATTAATTTCAACCATTGTCCAAGCATGACCAGTAGTCGAATTACTAACCAATGATGTTCCTGGAATATAGGCGCTATCAATATTTACTTGACTTAAAAGATATTGATAAGCCTTAGCATAACCCGCACATACACTTTGACCATCAAGTAAAGCACTAATCATTGTTTGATCTTCACCACTTCTTACCACATATTCTACATTTTCAATAACATAATCATAAAGATATTTAGCTTTGTCAACATTACTATCCAAATTCTCAGCTTCTTGAATAATTGGTGATATTTTTTCTTCTAGCTGTTTATTAATATCCTCTATTTCATCTTCACTGTAATAATAAGTAGGATATAGGATATACTTAGTATCATTAACATAGGTATATGATGGATTCACATAATATAGTTCAGGATGATCATATATCACATAACTCGCAATTAATGAAATCGTATCAGGATCACTATTCTGAATAATAATAGATGATTCAAAATTACTATAAGCATAATAAACAGTTTCATAAATATATTGTTCATTATCATTAAGTTTTGAATAATAATAATTGATATGTTCATCATTAGAAATATATTCTGATACAGTTTCACTATCAGGAATTGTATCATGATTAGATATATAGCGATAAGCTGTATATCCACCAAAACAAAGTGCAAAACATAGTATAATCGCTATAATCGTTTTAAATATTTTCATGATTCACCTGTTGATATGTTTGAATAAATGCATCACTATTAAAAACGTATATAGTTGTATCATGAATATGATGTATAAGCACTTTATGTTTTGACATTTTTTCCATTGAATGAATATCATTATAATCTATAAAACTAGGAAGCAAGGTAATGACTTTCCATTGATATATCATGATACCATCATCAAAGAAGATCATTTTAAATCTCGTAGTAAGCAATAACAAGGCAATAGATGATAAAACCAATGCAATAATCATTCTTCTTGTTTGATGATTCATACCACAAAATATAGCTAAGGCTAAACAAAGAATCAAGAGAATACTACAGACAATTGTCATACGAAATTCTTTAAAACTTTTTTTCATTGAATCACCTAATAAGCTCTTGCAAAATAAACAATATGTTTTGCCTTTTTACCACAAATAGGGCATTCACCACTAACAGTTGCTTCAACATCTATACATCTTGAAGTAGCAGCAGTTTCATCTTTGATTTTCACTTCACATGCTTCATCACCACACCAAGGTAATTTTACATATCCACCTTTAGTATTAAGAATTTCTACAAATTCATCAAACGTTGTTGCAGTATTAATATGTTCATCTCTAAATGTTTTAGCTTGTTGATACATTTCATCATGGATATCATCTAATATTTTTTTAATAGTATCACTCAAATTATCATCTAATGGTAATGTTATCTTTTCACCATTGTTTCTTTTAGCTACTACGCATTGATTATTTTGTAAATCACGTGGTCCTATTTCAAGTCTTAAAGGAATACCACGCATTTCTGCATCAGAAAATTTCCATCCTGGTGATTTATCACCATCATCTACTTTAACACGAATATCAGCTGCTTTTAAGCTTTCAGCCAATTCATAAGCTTTATCTAAAATACCTTCTTTTTTCTGTTGTATAGGAATAATCACAAGTTGAGTTGGTGCCACTCTTGGTGGTAATACTAAGCCATTATCATCACCATGAACCATAATAATAGCACCTAACAATCTTGTAGAAACACCCCATGAAGTTTGATGAACATATTTAAGCTTATTATCCTTATCTAAATACTTCATATCAAATGCCTTAGCAAAGCCATCACCAAAATAATGAGATGTTCCTGATTGTAATGCTTTACCATCATGCATTAAAGCTTCAATAGTATATGTTTCCATTGCCCCTGCAAATTTTTCTCTTTCGGTTTTCTTACCTGAAACAACTGGAATAGCCAATAATTCTTCACATGTTTTTTCATATATATGCAAAATTCTTAACGTTTCTTCTCTTGCTTCTTCCTCAGTCGCATGAATCGTATGTCCTTCCTGCCATAAAAATTCAGATCCACGCAAGAATGGTCTAGTTGTTTTTTCCCAACGAACAACACTACACCATTGATTATATAACTTAGGTAAGTCACGGTATGAATTCACAATCTTAGCATAATGTTCACAAAACAAAGTCTCACTGGTAGGACGAATCACCAATTTTTCTTCTAATTCATCATAACCACCTTTAGTCACAACCGCACATTCAGGTGCAAACCCCTCAACATGATCTGCCTCCTTTTGTAATAGTGATTCAGGAATCAACATTGGCATATAAACATTTTGATGTCCTGTTTCCTTAAATTTTTTATCCATATATGCTTGGATCATTTCCCATAAAGCATAACCATCAGGGCGATAAATAATAAATCCTTTAACACTAGAATAATCCATTAGTTCTGCTTTACGACATACATCTGTATACCATTGCGCAAAATCAGTATCGCGAGATGTGATTGCATCATTTTTTACTGTATTTTTAGCCATTGTATTTACCTCTTTCCAAATATTATCTACTATTATACAAGATTTATAAAAAATTACAACGATTCATTTCCTAATTGGATTTTAACACTTTGTCCCACTTTAATCTCTTCTCCAACTCTAGGTAATTGATCAATCACAACATTTCCTTCACCCATAAATTCAAAAGTATAATATTCACTTTTAACCTCTTCTTTAGTAAGTCCAATATAATTATCAACTTCATAAGTAATTTCATCCATCACTGTTTTTTCCTTCACATCTTGTACCAATACCTTTTCTATACCTAATGCAGGTAAAATATCAACCAACATCTTTCGGGCAATCGGAGCCACTGTTGTCCCACCATACTGTACACAATTTTTAGGATTATCCATCGCAATATACAATACAATTTGAGGATCATCTATTGGAGCAACTCCAATAAAAGATAAAATATAACCGTTACCACTATAAGTCCCATTACTAGCAATCTGAGCTGTCCCTGTTTTACCGCCAATACGATAACCATCTATATAAGCATTTCTACCTCCACCATTTGTTACAACACTTTCTAAAGCATCTCTAACCTTAGCCGAAGTCTCTTCACTAATTACTTGTCTTATAAGTATTGGCTCATTATCAACAATAACATCATTCGTATTATCAATTATTTTATCAACAATATAAGGCTGATATAAATAACCTCCATTGACACATGCACAAACAGCTCTCACTAGCTGAATTGGTGTAATAGATATTCCTTGGCCAAAAGCTACGGTTGCTTGTTCAACTTCATTAAAATTATCATAACTAAACATAATTCCTGAAGCTTCTCCAATCAAATCAACACCTGTCTTTTCAGTCAAACCAAAATCTTGAACATATTGATAAAGTTTATCTTTACCAAGTCTTCTTCCAATTTCTACAAAACCTGGATTGGAAGAATTTTGTAACACTTCACGAAACGTCTGCAATCCATGGCCACCTTTTTTCCATGATTTAATACGCACGCCTCCAACTATTTCATAACCTTTATCATAATAAGTATCTTCATCCATATCAAAAAGATTTTCATTAAGGGCACTAGAAAAAGTAATAATTTTAAACGTAGATCCAGGCTCATAAGATTTCCATATAGGTAAATTACGATTATAGATTTCTTCATCAGCATTTTGATAATCGTTAGGATCAAAATCCGGTTTAGAAGCCATAGCTAATATTTCTCCTGTTTGAGGATTCATCGCTATACATAATATAGAATCCGGATTATAAGTATCATACGCATTTTCTAATTCTCTTTCTACAACATCTTGTACTCTTGTATCAATGGTTAATTGTATATTCATACCATTAGTTGGATAATTATATTGAGCAGGATATATATTGATATTTTGACCTTTAGCATTCATATAATAATTAATACTACCATTTGTTCCACTTAAATATTCATCATATTTTAATTCTAATCCAGCTAAACCTTGATTATCAATACCTACAAATCCCAATGTCTGTGCTAAATAAGAACCATAAGGATAATATCTTAAAGTATCCTGAACTAAATATACACCTGGTAGTTTTAAACGATCAATTTGACTTGCCTTATCTTCGCTCAATTGTCTACCTTCTGGTTGAATACGTTCAACTGAAACTTTCTTTGTGATTTTTTCTAATATTGTACTACTATCACAATCCAATATTTGACTTAACTTATAAGCAGTATCCACACTATCACCTATTTGACTAGGAACTACAATTAATGAAGAAGTAGTTAGATTATCCACAAGGATTTCACCTTGACTATCATATATCTTTCCTCTTGAAGCCTCTATTGTAAAACCTCTTTGCCATGACTCTGTCGCTTTTAAATACAACTCATCATATAAATAAAATTGACTATAAGCTAAGCGAATTAAAATACAAACGATAATCATTGTTGATACAATAGACACAATATGAATTTTTTAATCATCTTAGAAAAAATCATAGAACCACCCATTTATATTATGTTCAATCCATTATTTTTAGAATAATAAAAAGACATCCATAGGATGCCTTAAATAGCATAAACTTCTGAATTTTCACAAAATGTATGTAAAGGGTCCTGTTTCAAGGCATTCATTAAATCCCTTTGAGAATAACCAGATTGTAATGTAACTACAGTATCACTGTCTTCTTTTTCCACATTAACAACGAGTGAATCAAGCCCAATCAATAAATCCTTCACTAATTCATAGCGACAATTCTCAATTTTAAACTTCATTTCTATCCTCCATTCATCTTTTTTTCGTTTTTATTATATGTAAAAAAAACAAAATTACAATTATTTTTTACAAAAATCACACATAAAATGAAGAATAAATTTCTTGTTGAAAAATGAAAATGCTTTCATTTATAAAGTATGGTATTTACTTCCTTCAATGATAAATTTATAAAGTTGTGCCACAAATCTTGCTTCAACCTTACTATAATATAAAGATGCATTTACCAAAGATGGGACTTCAAAACTATAATCATTAAATTTAAAAGTAATTATTTCTCCTAATTCATTTTTGGTTGATTGAATCGTAATATGAATTTGTGATTGATTACTTATAAATGGTTGTAAAAAATCATCATGTAAGCGAAAATCACCAATATATTGTAATGATATAGGAACCATATTCTTAATTAAGGATTCTTTAATATTACCTTTAATAATATAAGGTTCAATTCTTTTTTCAATAGCATTTTTAGTAGCGAGCATCATTTCATCAGCTTCATCTTGTCCATGGGCTTTCACAGCCAATCTTACACGAACAGTCTCCTTACCAGCATACAAAGCTATAGAGACTTGTTTTTGATTTTCTATAATATCATCTAATACTTCTGCTAGCTTACTTTCACCTATAAACATTGTTAAATAATCATAAGTATATATTTTATCTTTTTGATATTTTAATAAATATGGTTTTAAAGAATGTTCTATAACATAGTTAAGTTCTAATGGTGGGCCAGGTAAATTCACAATCATCTGATTATTTTTAAACATAATACAACCATTAGCTGTACCACTATCATTTTCTAAAATATAGGCATCCTTAGGAAAATAAGCTTGTTTAAAATTATTATTAGAAATATCATGACTTAAACTAACAAAAGCACATTTATCTTCAACCTTTTTTCGTTCATCTTCCCACAAAACCATTTCCAAGCCAAAATACTGAGCTGATAATTCTTTCGTTAAATCATCAGCTGTTGGCCCAAGTCCACCAGTTGTCATGACACAATCTACGCCACGATTAAATGCATCACTTAAACACGATAATAATCTTTCAGGATTATCTCCTACAATTGTTGTATGATAAACATCAAAGCCTAAATCACGGCACATTTTTAAAAGTGCCGTGGCATTGGTATTAATGATTTCTCCTAATAATAATTCAGTTCCAACATTAATAATTTCTACATTCATTTATCAAACCTCTAGAAAAACATAAAAATAATAAAACTATAAATCATAATTGCTATAGCAGGTGGATCAATATGTGTACCACATTCTGTATTGAAAATATAACCAAAAATCTGACAAGTCAAATGAGCTAGCAATCCAAAAACAGTCCCTAAAACAATATTACCTGTTTGCATAATAGCATATCCAGCTACTAAAGTAATATGATGAGTTGCTGGAAAAGTTGGATCACAATAACAAAAAATAAGTGAAATAGCACTAATAGAAAAACCAACAGTATATAAACCAGTTTCTTTAGCAAATATACTCATAGCAAGTGCTGTACCAATACCAAATAATATTTGATAAACCCAAAAATTAAGTGAACTATTCATTAAATGATGAATATTTGCTTTATTGATACTTTGTTCCTGATTCAACAATAAACGACCTATAACACCCACTGTAACAACTGAAACAGCACCTTGATCAACAGGAACACCTGAATAAACCACTAATGCATAAATCACATAACCTAATAAGCCTGCACAACCACCAATAAGCAAAACACCTGTATCCATCGTAAAAGCTAACGAACGTCCAGTTTCAAAACCACGAATATCATAATGCTTTGCAGCATAAGCAGTTGCGATACCAGCTCCATTAAAAATAATACATGGTAAAAAGAAACCGTTTAAAACATAAGTATCTAAAAAACCTGTAGAAACCCCTGCAGCAGCCAAAGCAGTAGAAAGGATACCAATAAACCCAGTACAAATAAACGCTTGTGTACCTCCTATCCAAGTACCAGCCATTCCTGCCAAAAATGAAATAACCAATAATAATCCATCAAACATAAACATTTCTCCTTTAATACTATTTTAAAGGAAGTTAAAAGTGATTAAAAGTATTTTTTGTTGAATAATAAACTTTTTTATCACTTTTTCATTATTTGAAAAAAGAGAAGTCAAAGCTTCTCTAATGGGCTTTAAAATTATAAATTGGTTTAATGATATCTATGATTTCCACACTATCTGATATATTTTCAATAATCTCATCAATATTTTTATAAACCATCGGTGATTCATCAATGGTTGATTCAACAACTGAAGAAGAATAAACATCTTTCATACTTTGTTTATAATTTTCAAAATCAACCACATGTCTAGCTTTTCCTCGACTCATGATTCTACCTGCACCATGAGGTCCAGATTGATTGTAATCAGGATTGCCTTTACCAATACCTATAATAGAACCATCACGCATATTGATAGGAATAATCACTTTTTCTCCCTTTTTAGCAGATATAGCACCTTTACGTAATATATGATCATCACCAATATAATTATGAATCGTTTCAAAGCCATGTGATATTATATGAACATCATAGTTTCTAAATCCAAATTCATATTGATGTTTCTGTATCTCTTTTAACCATATTTGACAATGAGTATAACCATTATTTTCTACAATGAATTGTAGTATTCTTTTAGCCATCATCATTCTACTAAGTGAAGCATATTGATTACATATCTTACAATCATGAAAATAATCATTCATATCTTTACCTTCTATATAACATAAATCATGAGGAATGAGCTTCTCTTCTTCGTATTCACTATCAAACCTTTCTAAAGATGATTGAATCTCTTTTGTCCTACCTTGTGCTTTTAAAGTATCAATGATGTTATTCCTTTTAGCTAACCTTTTCTCTCTACCATGATTACAATGCTCATCAGCCTTGTCTTGATATATCTCTGCAACCTGCTTTCCTAGATTTCTTGAACCAGAATGAATCACAATATAATGTTTGCCATCACTTGATTCATTCAACTCTATAAAATGATTACCACCACCTAAACTACCCAATGACTTTTTTGCTCTAGTCATATGTAATATATCATCATAACAATACAATGCCTCTAAAAATGAATAATCAATATCATTGAATAATTCCTCATTAGCCTCAAAACCAGCGGGAATATATTCATTGATAAAAGCATCAATAGCTGCTAAATCAAGTTTTAATATTTCAGGTATTTCAATACATAACATACCACAAGAAATATCTACGCCTACAAGTGATGGCGAAACTTTATCTTTTAAAGTCATGGTTGTACCAATGGTACAACCACTGCCTGCATGACAATCAGGCATAATTGCAATATGGCAGCCTTTTAACCAATGCTGATTACATAACTCTATGATTTGTGCAACACATTCATTTTCTACAGTTGTTGCAAATACTTGTGCTGTGTTATATTTTCCTTTAATCTCAAACATCTTATTGATAATATTTTTGATAATAACGAATTCTTAAAATATCTAAAACACGCAATATTTGATAACCAAAATCGATACTATCAAACTTACCTGTAACATGAATAACATAATCAGCACAAACATTTTCAAAATTGATATATTTAATATTTTGCGTTAATAAAACAATATAAGCATCACATAAATTTTGTTTTACCATATCTTTAGCGTCATATTCCATCATTCTTCCAGTTGCAGTGATAAATAAAACAATATCATCCTTTTTAAAACTAAAATTATTATCAAAATGATGATAATCAATCACTTCTTTACCAAAAGAAATCATATCTGTTTGAAAATCAACAGCTAAACCTGTTGGAAACAAACCACCTTCAATAATAATTCGATTATTTTCAAATATGAGATCACATAATTCATCAATCATCTTCATAAATTCAGGTTTAGTTGATTTAATTTCCAAATCATCTAAATACTTATTCCAGTCAGCCATAACCATTCTTGATTGTATTTGGTCTAATCTTAATTGTTGATCCATTAATAATTGTGTTTTAAAAGCTTCAAAACTCTTATAACCTAAATGACCACAAAAATCCAATACTTCATCTTCACTAAAATGACCTTCACTCATAATATCATCCAAAGATAAACAACCAACATTCTTATAATTTCTAACAATATAATTTCCGATACGATACATATGATCATCCACTAAACAACCATTTAAATACTTTAATATTCTTGAAATAATAAGTTCCATAAGCTTTCCTCCTAATTCTATTGTACATTATTTTTTTCAAAAAGAGAATTAATAATCGCATTCTTTTATCAATATGTTACAATATATTTACAGAGGAAACAATATGTTTAAAATATCTAACTTTACAAATAATGATGATATTCAAATCATTAATGAATTAGGACCATTTCAAGTTATTGAATATCAAAGAGATTTATCAGTATCTCCTGACAATGCGATTATGTCTTATTATTGTCAGGAAATGAATATTAAAAAAAGACAATTATTATGTGATTTATCTAAAGCTAATATAACGATTCAAGCAGGATCAATGCAATGGATGGTGGGTAATGTTAAAGCAACAACTGGTATTAAAGGTGCTGGAGATTTATTATCTAAGACTATTAGAGGAAAAGTAACCAATGAATCAGCAATTAAACCTGAATATACTGGTAGCGGAATGCTTGTTTTAGAACCAACCTATAAGCATATTATTTTATTGGATTTGAATGAATGGAATCAATCCATTGTTTTAGAGGATGGTATGTTTTTAGCATGTGATGCTGCTTTAAAACAAAAGATTGTAGTTAGAAATAATTTTTCAAGTGCAATTGCTGGTGATGAGGGATTGTTTAATTTAGGTATTACCGGCAAAGGTGTTGTTGCCTTAGAGAGTTATTGTCCTTATGAAGAATTAATTGTTGTAACATTGGATCATGATGTTTTAAAGGTGGATGGTAATTTTGCGATAGCATGGAGTGGTACTTTAGATTTTACTGTGGAAAGATCTGGTAAGACTTTAGTGGGTAGTGCAGTAAGTGGAGAAGGTTTGGTGAATGCTTATAGAGGCAGTGGAAAGGTATTGTTGGCACCTGTTTTATCTGAAGTGAAACCACCAAAGGAAATGAAAGAGGAAGAATGATATGAAAGATTTATATTTGATGCGTCATGGACAAACATTATTTAATGTTCTTCAAAAGATACAAGGATGGTGTGACTCACCTTTAACTGAAGATGGTATTAAACAAGCTAAAGCAGCTAAAGAATTACTCAAAGATATTGATTTTGATCATTATTATAGTTCTACTTCAGAAAGAAGCTGTGATACTTTAGAATTAATCACTGATAAACCATATATCAGATTAAAAGGATTAAAAGAAAGATATTTTTCAGTTTTTGAAGGCGAAAGTGAAGCATTAAATCCACCATTAGATCAATATGATAGTTTCTTTCCTTTAGTTGGAGGCGAAACAGATAAAGATGTTGAAGATAGAATGGTTTCAACTTTAACAGATATAATGAACAAAGAAGATCATCAATGTGTTTTAGCAGTTTCTCATGCAGGTGCGTGTGTATCTTTTTTAGGTAAATGGAGTGATGCCCAAAAAGTAATGAACCAATATGGTGGTTTCCCCAACTGTAGTATTCTACATTTTAAATATGATAATAATATATTTTACTTAGAAGAAGTGTTAATTCCAACCATATGAAAAAAACATTAATATCGATTCATGAAAAGCTAAAACATGAAAAACTCGTTATATTTGTAGGTGCAGGTGTATCTAAGAATTCCAATGTTCCTACTTGGGGCCAAATTGTAAGAAAATATGCCCAAAAGCTCAATTATACAAAAGATGTATTATCAACCGATGATTATCTCAAAATACCTCAATATTTTTATAGCTATGATCAATCTAAACATCATAAAGAGTACTACAATATTTTAAATGAGGCTTTCAATCAAGATTTTAAACCAAATATTCTAAATGACCTTATTGCTTCATTTAATGCTCAACATATTATTACAACTAACTATGATCATTTATTAGATAATTATAACTATGAAGTTATCAAAAATGATAGTGATTTATTAAAAGCTACATCATCTCATTATCTCATTAAAATGCATGGTGATATTGATGATATTACACAAATTATATTTAAAGAAGATGATTATCTAAGTTATTCTCAAACACATTCTTTAATGGAATTATTTATCAAATCATTACTCATTGATCATACATTTCTTTTTGTAGGCTATTCTTTAAATGATTATAATCTCAAAACATTCTTAAATTGGATTGACTATCTAGGTAGGCAAAACAATGTCAAAGAGCATATGCATTCTCATTATTTAATTACTACTGATATATTACCTTCTCAAGATTATCTAAATAGCTATTATTCAGAAAAGAATATACAAGTCATTAATCTTAATTTGATGGATGATCATTTACTTGAAGAAGCGCGTCATATTCCTTTAGAAGATGAAATTGGTCAAAAGACATATATCTGTCTTAAATACATAAAAGAACGCTAAGCGTTCTTTTTCATTGCCTCTTCAATTGCTTTAATACGATGATACATGCCTGGATGATCATATTCTAGAAATTCTATTATAGGTGATGGATTGACATTTACCAATTCATCTTTACTCAGTTCTTTAAATGTTGTAATTAACTCATTACCATAACCTAAAGAAACACTATGACGATCTGCCTCATACTCTTCTACTCTTGTGGCATAATTATTAAATACACTAAAAATATATAATAGCGGTTTTAACAAGGATGATACAACAAATAACACCAAATAATAATTAATACTACTTAAACGAAACTCATCCAATATCATTAATACTACATTTTCCAATATAGAAACATGTGCCAACAAATAAGCCATAACTAAAAATGCACATATAGCAATAACATATTTTAAATAATTATAAATATTCTTCTTATGTCTTAAATGTCCAACCTCATGAGCTAAAACAGCTAATAATTCACGATAATCATTCTCATTTAAAAAATTATCTGCAATACCAAATTCACGATAACCAAACAGATTCAACAAAAAAGCATTCTTTGTAGTTGATTTCTTTGATTCATTATAAACCATAATTCTTCTAACTTTCTTTTTACAACCCACTAGCATATTTTCAATATCATCACGTAATTCTCCTTCTTCTAAATCCACAAAATGATATTGTAATTTCAAAACAAAATAAGCCAATATATTCATCAATACTACTATAATACCAAATACGATACAAATCACACCCAAAACCAATAAAGCTTGAATATAAGTGATATTATCTAGATTCACAAAACGAGATATATTTTCACAAATAAAAATCATAAACATCATCAATACAACCATTAATAAAGTACTAAATACAATATCAATGACTTCATCTTTGACAAATTCTTTAAGATCTTTTTTATTCAAACCATATTTTTCCTCAATATAAAATGTATCATAATAATGAAAAATAACTGAAAAAATACTATCAATAATAGTTACAATCAAAAGCGTATATAAACAAATGATATATGGATTTTGACTTAAAGTATCAATCCAATGATAAAAATTAGAAAAAATAAAAAACATATTAAAACACGTATTTATTCCTAAAACAATCATACTTAATCTTTGATTTTCTGCTTTATAATCCAAATAATTCTGATAACGTTTATGATCATATATATCACTAACTTCTATTGGTAACTCTTTTTTACTATATTGATTAGATATATAAACTTTAATCAGTGAATATAATAAAGAACCTACTACAATAAACAATAACATTAATTTCATTTTTTTCACTTCCAATGCATATATATTACGATTAGCAAATACATTTGTCAAGAAAAAAGAGAATTAGTCTATATAATAGTGTGATTCAAATATGATAATGTCTTAATGTACCCAGATTGATTCTGTCCCAGC
>JAJQFG010000055.1 GCA_021201315.1 Erysipelotrichaceae bacterium | reverse complement strand
ATATTGGCTTTTTATTTGTGGGCTATTTATTGCTTATTTCGTAACAGCCCCTTTTTCTTTTCCTATAGGGTCAGTGGTACTAAAATGGTACTAAAAAATTTTTAAGAGTTGATTTTGAATAAATTATATATTTAGAAAATTCCTAAATTTACCTTCAAAATTTAAAATATCAAGATTTTGAATATTGGTTTTATTTGTAATAATTTATCAAATATTGTCGATATGTTTTTAGAATATTTCAATTATTTTCTATTATTTTATTTTAAAACAAGTTATAATATTTTAAACAAGGAGGGTTGACCATGGAGTTATTTGAATATGAGAATACATATCCATTATCACAATATTATGAAATATTGAATGAATTGATCAATAGATGGGAAAATGAAATAGTTGAATTCAAAGAAGCTAAAGGCCAGTATGATACTAATAAAGCTGGTCAGTATTTTTCCGCTATTAGTAATGAAGCAAATTTGAAAAGACAACAATATGGTTGGCTTGTATTTGGTGTTAGTGAAGATAAAGATAAAAAGATAGTAGGTACTAATTTTAAATCTGGCGTAGGATTACTTGAAAAATTAAATATGAAATTTCTAAAAATACAAATGATAATATGACATTTATTGATATTATTGAATTAAATCCTATTGTTAATGAGAAAGCATATCGAGTACTTATGTTTAAGATACCAGCATCTATTACGGGATATCCTACAAGTTGGAAAAATCGTTATTATGCTCGTTCTGGTGAGAGTCTTGTTTTATTACAACAGTTTAAAATTGATGAAATTCGTTCTCAAGAAAGATCGGATTGGTCTAAATAAACAATTAAAAATTCCAATATCAATCATCTTGATAAAGATGCGATTAAATTGGCCCGAGAAAAATATAAAGAGAAATTGGATGGAAAATATGTAAATGAAGAAATTGATAGTATGACGGACGAAGAATTTCTAACAAAAATAAAGTTATTGTTTAATGGTGAAGTAACAAATGCTGCAATGGTTTTATTAGGTAATTCTGATTATGACAATTTAATGCCTAGTCCACCAATGATAATGTGGAGACTGTATGATTCTCAAGGTGAGGTAAAGGATTACGAATTATTTCCAATTCCGTTTATAAATGTTATTGATAAGATTTTTTTGAAAATAAGAAATCTAACGTATAGATATTTACCAAATCAAACTACTTTATTTCCAACCAATACTCAGCAATATGATACATGGTTGCTTAGAGAACTACTTAACAATTGCATAGCACACTCTAATTACCAGTTGGGTGGAAGAATATATGTTAATGAATTTGAAGACCAAATCATTATGTCTAATCCCGGGAATTTTATACCAGTTAATATTGAGTCAGTATTGCAAATAAGCTATAATCCCCCATTTTATCGTAATCAATTATTAGCTGAAACAATGGTTAAGTTTCATATGATTGATACAGCTACTATGGGAATTAGAAAAGTGTTTAGAATTCAAAAAGATAAGTATTTTCCTTTGCCAGATTATGATTTGTCAGTCTATAATCAGGTTTCGGTGACTGTATACGGAAAAATGTTAAATGAAAATTATACACATATATTATATGATCACCCTGAATTTGATTTGGAAACAGTCTTTTTACTTGATAGAATTCAAAAAGGTTTATCAATTTCTAAAGAAAGCATAGCATATTTACGTAAATTAAAGCTGATAGAAGGAAGAAAACCAAATTTATTTCTTGCTGCTTCAGTATCAAGTAGTAAAGAGGATGAGGCACAATACATAAAGAATAAAGTATTTAATGATCAATATTACAAAGATATGATGGTCAGATACTTAAAAGAATTTAATAGAGCAACAAAAAAAGAATTTAAAGGTCTACTATGGAATAAATTGCCAGATATCCTTAATGATGATCAAAAGGAGAAAAAAATCAGTAATCTTTTATCATCTTTAAGAAGAGCAAATATTATTGAAACAGATCCTGATAATAGAATACAATGGAAATTAAAAGAATAATTTAGTCGAGATTAAATAGAAATTTAGTCGAGATTTCTAAATGCGAACGCATAAAATGTAAATGTAATTCATTTTAGTGTTGACGAATTTTATACTAATAAAAATATATTGATAAAATCAATATATTTTTATTTATATAGTATAATTTTCAATGCAAATATTAATATATAATTTGTTTATTATTAGGATTTTAAGTATATTAAGAGAAATTTAAATCTCGACTAAAATAAAAAAATTAGTCGAGATTAAGTCGAGAATTAGTCGAGATTACCAAATGCAATTATAAAAATGAAAGTCATAAAATAGCTTTAAACAATATGTTTCTTAAGCATATGAAATTTTGAAATACAGTAGGATGGTGATTGCTTGTTGACAAAAACAGTGATAAAATCAACATAATTTGATATTGTTGACATATAAATAAAAATATGTTAATTGAATTAGATTAATTATTTAATAGAAATATATGATTAAATTAATAATATGTGTTGAATGTCGTTACAAAAATCTCGACTAAATGAAAAATAATTAAGTCGAGATTTAGTCGAGATTGCTAAAAGACATATGAATTAAACAATTAGTTGATAATTATTGTAAATTGTTAATTGATTATTAGATAAAATACTTTTTTCTATTTTTATCCAATAGAAAAAGATACGATAAAATCAACATAATTATGATTAATGAAGTTAGATGATTGGATAATTATTGGATAAAATTGGATAATTAAATTTTAAAATGCTGGATTTTATCCAATAGTTTTGTTCTTAATGGAAAAGATTTATTAATAATTATAGAAAGTAATAAAACTTATAATCGATTAAACATAAAAGACCTTTACTTAACAAGGTCTTATTTCAATAGGTGATTTTGGAACTAACACTTTATTATAAACAGTCAATTGGTATTATAATAGTAGTTTTATATAATTCATTATTTGAATCATAATTATAGATATATTTTCCATTTAGATTTTCAACATTTTCTTTAATATTAATCATGCCTATACCATGATTATTTTTTGATTCCTCATTATAATCATTAATGGTACATGTATTGACTACCTTAAATGTTATAAAATTAGTATTCTTGCTATAAAGTGAGACGGCAATATAAGGTATGTTATTTGATGAACAATTATTAATAGCATTATCCATTATATTGTAAAATATTGATGTCAAATTAAACATCTTATTACTATCAAATTCAATTTCCTCAATATCTTTATATTTTATCTTAATGGATTTTCGATTAATTTGTTCAGATAGAGAATCAATAATCATTTCAAGATATTTATTGCCGCTACAAATATTATTAGATAAACTTAATGAAACCTGAAACATATTATGTATATAGTCATTGAGGTGATCTAATTCATTATTTAAAAGCATACGATAAATAATATTGATATGTTTGTGAAAATCATGTATATATTGACAATTAGAATTATATTTTTGTTCGACTAATTGGTAATACAAGTCATTGATTTGCTCTTTGTATTCCATATCTTGAACTTTTTTTCTAATTCTTTTCTTTTATTAATATTATGAATCGCATAAGCTGCAATAAAATTTGAAAAATATAAAGTTATCACACCTACTCTAATGTATATATTTATAGCATCAATATTTTGTAAAATTCCATAAATGATCAACCAGGTTGAAGCAGGAAGTAGCAATAAAGGCATGATATCAGTCGTATCTATTTGATCTAGTAAGATATCCTTAAGAGGCTGATATAAGATTATGGATAGAGATTTTAATATTAAATTGATAATCATAAAAATGATGAAATTATCAGAAATATAATTCAGAATGAAGTGTGTTAATAACTCACAAAGAGCTGAAATAATGATATATATAAGACTAAAAACAATAAGGTTGAATTTCTTTATTTCATATAATATACATAATAAAACAATTAATACAACAGAGTATATGACTAGATTGATATGAATAAAATTTAGTGCATTAATGAATGTAAGAAGAATGGCAAACAATAAAATGAATAGAAACTTTTTGAAGCTTATTTTTTGATAACTAATGAAATATTGAATATAGATAACAGGAATACTCAAATCAATAATATTGGATATAAATAATAGCATATTTGTCATTATAAGTTACCTATATATTCATAATAATGATTTTTAAATGATTCCTTATATGTTCTAGATAGAGGTATTTCCTGTTTGTCTTTTAGAATAATTTTATCAAATTTAATATTATAGACATATCTTGCATTAACAAGATAAGCATTGTGAGATTTATAAAAGTGCTCTTTTTCTAATTCATTCAACCATGTTTTTAATGGCTTTTTTGAAGTGTAAATTTTTGTAGTGGTATGAATGTATGATGTCCTACCAATAACTTCAATGAATAATATGTCTGACAGATAAATTTTGATAGTTGGAATAGTTTCATCAAAAATATATTTATTTTCGTTGATGATTGCTTTTAATACTGAATTTAAATCGTCAAATAGTTCATTCTTGTCGATAGGTTTAGTAATATATCTTACAGCATTAACACGATATCCTTCTTTTAAATAAGCATTGGAACTAGATATATAGAATATTTTTTGTTTTTTTATTTTGTTCAAGGAAAGCTTTAGCAACTTCAATACCATTAGGCTTTTCCATTAATATATCAAGAAAAATCAAATCAAAGTCAATATCACTTTGTAATAAATCTTTGCCATTATAAAAAATATGGATATCATAATTTAAATCATTTTTAACCATGTACTCTTGAACATATTTTTTAAGTAATAAACAGTCCTGTTTTTCGTCATCACATATAGCAAGTCTTATCATGAATTTTCCGCCTCTTTCATATCATCAATATCTGTAGATTCTTGTCTTATTATACCTTTTATTTTATTTATCTGTAGAGCATAAATATCATTATCGGGAAAATCTTTAGATATTTTCTTGTATAAATCATTCATATCAGTAATAGCAAACCAATTTTCAATCATTTTCTCATTGAATTCCCCAATCTCTACACCCAACATTTTTTTAATTTTTTGTTTTTCCTTCATCTGCATAAGCTCCAATAGTCAATATATTATAATTATTTTATATTATTTGCGAAAGATAATAAATAAAAATTCATAACTTACAGATTTTTGTTATAACCTAAATTCCCATGAAAAATTACATTATATTTTATAAAATGCAAAAAAGT
>JAJQFG010000022.1:17374-32830 GCA_021201315.1 Erysipelotrichaceae bacterium | reverse complement strand
CTATGAAAATACTCTTTTTTATTTAATTGTCCTTGACAAGGGGTACACTTTATAATCAATAGATTCTTTTTCATCTAAATACATCAATATTCTTGTGATTAATCCTGCTAGACCAATACCAAACAAGCCACCTGTAACCGATCTTCTTAAATTGGTTGATAATATACCAAAAAAAGTCTGTAAGCTTCCATCCAATATCATTGGTATAAGCAATACTATAATTAACCAATATCTTAATTTTACATTTTTATAGTAAAATAAATACAACATAATACTAAACATCATAATAAGAAAAGTACAACGATAACATAAGGGAAAACAAAAGCCAAATATATGTGGTGCTCTATTACTATAGCCATTACATATTGGTACTTCTCCTATATGCGATAGTCGATCTAATAATACTTCTAACATTATTTAATCATCCCATAGTTTTTCTTTTTATAAGTTAAATAATTTAATATTAATAATACAACAATATCCATAATAAATACAAAGACAATCATCGTAGAACTACTTGTGATATTACCAATAAAACAAATAATAAACTCATTAATAAGCATTACTACAACATGTCTAACAAATTCTAAGGTTGTTGTTTTCTTAGCTTTTTCTAACATTGTACACAATGAAACACAAAGTAAGCCAACACAACCAAACATCAAATATTGAATCATCAAATTTAAATCATCTATACCTGTCAAAGCAAAGCTTTGAAAATAACTAAGTCTAAGCATTAATAATAATGTGTATCCAGTAAAAACACCAAAAGGAAAACCTACCAAGCATCTTAATTTTAATTTTCGCATTTTAATCACCCATTTCTAAATTGAAATATACGCTTAATTTTTATAATTGTCTATTATTTTCTTAAACAGAAAGAAATCTTAAAAATGACTTTCGATATCTTGTATTGTTTGATATAAATATTCATTTTGAGGAACTTTAATATGATATTTTCTCGCTAATGGAATAATTGTTCCTGAAAATAATTCTAATTCTGTTTTTCGATGTGCTAAAACATCTTGACGCATAGAAGGCATCGCGTCATGACCTAAAGCATCAATAGCTTTAACCCAATTATCGATTTCATCATCCGTTAAAATAATATTCATACATTGAGCGACTGCTTGTATCTCTTTCATTGTTTCAATCATTTTACTTTTCATTGCTTTATCATCTTGAATACCACCATACGGAATATTATAAGCCGCACATACTTGATTCACGCCGCAATTTAACATAAGCTTACTCCATTGATCATGGATAATATCATCGGATATAACATAAGGAATATGTACCTTATCAAAGAAATGAATAAGTGTATTAAATGAATCTTTTTGATATTTGTTATCCATACCTACTACAAGTTCACCCGTACTAGAATAATTAACTTCATTGTTTTGGTATACCGAATCCATTTTTTGAGCTATACAACGTATAACATTATTATTTTTAAAAGTTTCACGCAAGATATCTTCACTAGATATACCATTAAGTGTAGAGATGATGATTGTATCATCATTGATAAATGGTTTTGATATTTCAATAGCATTATTCAAAGCAGGAAATTTGACTGCGTATATCATAAGATCAACTATCTTAAAATCATCAACATTTGTACAATAGCGAAAGTTACATAATTGACTATTAGAGTATAAAGGATATTGTTGATATTTGATATATCTATCTTCATCTACAATGAATACCATATCATCATTTAATGTTTGTTGAATGATATGTCCAAATATAACTCCTATAGCTCCTCTACCTATCATACCTACTGTTTTTATTTCATTCATTTTATATTTCTCCTCAACCTAATTTTCTTATATAAAACAGGTCAATAATGACCTGTTTTATGATTGATATTTTATGATTTTACAATAATGCTTCTTGTAATTTTTACTATGAGGATCTTTATTATAGCTGATACCAATTAATAAGAGATTATCTAGATAATGTTTTAAAGAAGCATAGTATTCTTTTTCTAATATTTGATTAATAGCTATATCCGTATTCTTATGCCATTTTAATTCAACAACCATAGCTGGATGAATAGGATTATATGGAATAAATACCAAATCAGCATAACCTTTTCCAGTTGGAGGTTCTCTTAAAATCGTATAATAATTATTAGCAGCAGGCATGTATGCATTATTAATAACATATGCTAATGCATTCTCATCATTATACTGAATGATTGATGTTTCAAGATGGGCTTCTTCAATATAATGTGCAACTTTTTCTTCCTCTTGATTCCATGTTGCTTTTAATAATTCCTTAGAATTCTTGATGATTTTTGCTTCATTCCATGACAACTCTGATATAGCATTCACGAAAGAATCAATAACTTCCTTATTAGGTATATAAACCTCATTGTAAGTACTATCAAAGCCTAAATATCCCATATGAACAAGCAATGTTAAAACATCATCTTTTGATTTTAATATAGCAACATCGTTTTTAAAAGATTTAGGATTAATAGTAATTCTTTCACCTGCTAAAAGTTGAATAATAGCATCTTTGAGTCCATCAAAATTCATATTAATATATGTTCCTAAATCCTCAAAATTACTTGTTTCAAACCAATAACTTTTACAAGATCTTTCAGTTAAAGCTTGAATAATCGAACGTGGACTATAAATGGAAATATCATTTCCTAAGTGATAACCATCATACCATGATTGAATTTCTTGATAATCCATATCATATTTTTGGCATAATTCTTTGACCTCATCTGAAGTAAAACCCATATACTTTGCCAAGGATGATGGATCAATCATAGTTATTTCTGTAAACATATTAAATGTACTTTGATCATCAAACTTTTTAATCGGAAGAATGCCTGTCATATAAACAAGTTCTATGTAAGGCTGATCTTTAAACAATACATCTAAAAAATCTATATATTTAACTTTATCACTTTCCTTAGATTCTTTATTTCTCAAAAGGCAATCCCATTCGTCCACTATAAAAATAAACTTATTATTTGTTTGACTATATATATCTTCTAAAGAAAATGATAAATCATTCTTATCTAAATAATCAACATTAGGAAATTCTACTAATAAATCTCGCATAATTGATCTTGTAATCATTGCAATTAATTGTTCAGGATTTTTTGTACGTTTATAAAATTTTAAAATATTAATAAATATAACATTATGCATATTAATATTTTTTATATAAGTATCTTCATGAGATATTTCTAAATCATTAAACAATAATGATGAATCACAACCTTTAGAGTAATAGGCAACAAGCATTTGTGCATCTGTGCTCTTACCAAATCTTCTAGGTCTAGCAACACATAAAAATCTTTCTTTAATGTTTAATCGACTATTTGTATAATTGATGAATAATGATTTATCTATAAAAATTGGTGATTGTTTTAGTAAAGTAAAATCACTATTATTTGGATTTAAATATGTTCCCATAATCTCACTTCCTTATAGGTATTATATCATAAAAAAACCAGTAAAGAAATATTTACTGGTTTTATCACTTACGAAACCTTTTTACCACCATATTTTCTTACTTTAAGGATATGACAAGATCCTTCACCAAAATATTTTTCAATTTCAGTTTTATATGTTTCTACAAAATCATCTTCCACAAAAGCTTGAATAGTTCCTGCAAAGCCACCACCATGAACACGACAAACTCCTTTATCCTGTAATATATCTTCCGATAAGGCAATTGCTAATGATACAGCTTGATTTGATGCATCATGGGGAGAATAACAGTTTTGCAAGTATTTATAACTACTTTCTCCTGAAGCTTTAATTGTTTGTTTAAATGTATCAAAATCTAAATGATTTAATGCATTGACAGCTTGTTCAACACGTTTGTTTTCATTAAATAAATGCATAGCACGAAGGACAGCACGATCATTGGTTGCTTTTCTTATTGCAGGTATTTGTTGATAGAAGTCTTGTTCATTCACTTCTCTTAAAACCTTTTTATTGAAGAAAGAAGCAACTTGTTTCATTTCTAATGGGATATCAGCATAATCACTTGTTAAATCAGCATGTGAAGCATGCACATCTATAATACATAAACTATGTTTAAATTGTGGAAAATCGACTTCTACCTTTTCTACCAAAGGTGCAGCAGAATCTTTAAAATCAATATGTATGAGACTACCAATGGAACAAGCACATTGATCCATGAGACCACAAGGTTTATCAAAATAAACGTTTTCACTATATTGTCCTATTTGTGCTATTAATAAAGGATCAATACTCATATCGTTATATAAGCCTGAAATAATTGTACCAATCATCACTTCAAAAGCTGCTGATGAAGATAAACCAGAACCTTGTAAAACATCACTAGTAATAAAGGCATTAAAACCACCAATATGATATTTTAATTCCTGTAGCTTATATAAGACACCTCTAATGAGTCCTTCAGAAGTTCCTGCTTCGCTATCTTTTTTAGCTAAATCATTGATATCAATTGTATTGATATCATAATCATCAGATAAAACATGAATGGCATCGCTTTTACCTACAATTGCAATCATATCTAAATTAATAGCTGCTGCTAAAACTTCACCATTTTGATGATCGGTATGATTACCACAAACTTCACTTCTGCCTGGTACACTATAAATATCTATTTCTTCATCACCATATAAATCAATATATTTTTTTATAGCCTTGATATATCTTTCTTTTTGATAAGGGATTAAACTTTCATCTACATAGATATCTAATAAGGTATCATCTAATTGATTATTTTGGATGCTTTGAATAAGTTTTGTTGCGGGTGTCATATTATATTACTTCAAACTTATATGATGTATATTCATCATAAGTTTCTCCTTTCTTTAAAATTGTTGATGGATTGTCTTCTAGATGAATAGCATCGGGAAGGTTTTCTGTTTCGATGCATACAGCATCTTTTTCATAATAATGTTGACCATATTTACCTAAACGTCCATCTAAATAGTTAGCAGTATAGATTTGAGCTATTGGTAAACTGGTTGAAACAGTTAATCTTCTAGATGTTGCAGGATGTTCTAGAATGACTTGATTTTCTTTGGCATTTAGAATAAATGGATGATCAAAGCCTTTACCAATATGTAATTGTTCATCGTCCATATCTACTCTTTCACCAATGTAAGCAGGCTGATTAAAGTCAAATGGTGTATCTTTAACATTGTTGAAAACACCTGTTGTTAAACCATCTTTATCAACACAAGCATATTGATTAGCTTTTACTGTTAATAAATGTTGATAGATGTTTTCTTTTTTACCTGATAAATTAAAGTATGAATGATTGGTTATGTTAATAAGTGTATCTTGATCAGTAGTTGCTTTATATTGGATTTTCAGTGTATCACCTTTAAGTGTATAGATTGCATAAAAATCAAGATTGCCTGGATAGCCTTCTTCACCATCTTGTGATAGATAATGAAATATTATTGTTTCATCATCTTTAATCTCATAATCAAAAACCTGATAAGAGAAACCTTTAATACCTCCATGAATCGCATTAGGACCATTATTGATAGCTAATGTATATTCATGATTATTTAAGGTAAACTTACCTAATTTAATACGATTAGCCACTCTACCTACTAACGCTCCTAAATAAGCATCCAAAGTTGAATATTGACTAAAATCATCATATCCTAAAACAACATCATCTATGTGGCCGTCCTTATCTTTCATTAAAACTTTCATGATTGTGCATCCATAATTAGAAACCACAACCTCTAATAAATCATTTTTCATTGATATCATATCTATTTGATTATCCACATGTTTAATGACTTGTATCATGTATTATCTCCTCCATTAATTTATTATCTTATAATCGCTATTTTTTATATTCTTCATTCTAATAAGATAACTTATTTATGTCAATATCATTTACTAAAAAATTATTTTTTAGTAAATGTTAATATCAATCTTCCTTAAAATGTTTCTTGGCAAAATTCCATGTGTCTCGACACATATCATCTAGTGTCTTCTCTGCTACCCAGCCTAACTCTTCTTTTGCACGTGTTGGATCAGCATAACATGTCGCAATATCACCAGGACGTCTGTCTTTAATAACATAAGGAATACGAATGTTATTGACACGTTCAAAGGCATTGACTATATCTAAGACTGAATAACCTTTACCAGTACCTAGATTACAAATATGTACACCTGGTGTTGCATACTTTTCAATCGCTAATACATGTCCTTTGGCTAAATCGACCACATGAATATAATCCCTCACACCTGTTCCATCTGGCGTATCATAATCATTACCAAATACACCTAACTCTGGTAACTCTCCTGTAGCGACTTTCATTATATAAGGCATGAGGTTATTTGGTATGCCTTTTGGATTTTCTCCAATTAATCCTGACTCATGGGCACCAATTGGATTAAAATATCGAAGTAATGATACTGACATTTGAGGATAAGCATGCGCTACATCCATGAGGATTCTTTCCATCATGGCCTTAGATGTTCCATAAGGATTGGTTGTTTCACCTAATTTACAATCTTCTGTAAGTGGGACTGTTTCTGGATCGCCATAAACAGTAGCACTTGATGAAAATACAATACTATTCACTCCATAATCACGCATCATCTTAGCCATAATTAATGTAGTTGTAAGGTTATTCATATAATATTCAATTGGTTTAACAACAGATTCACCAACTGCTTTAAAAGCAGCACAATGAATAATCGCATCTAACTTATTTTCTTCAAAAACTTGTTTCGTCTTAGCTTCATCTAAAATATTAAATTCATAAAACTTCACAGCTTTTCCAGTAATCTCTTTAATATAATCCAAAACTTCAGGTCTAGAATTAGAAAAATCATCAATTACTACAACATCATGACCTGCTTCCAATAACTCTACACAAATATGGCTACCAATATAACCAGCCCCTCCTGCAACTAATATATTCATTGTAATCCTCCTACAAATCTCATAAATCCTTGAATTCCTTTTTCATTCATCTTATAAACACCTGCATCTTCTAAAACCTGAACAAATTTTTTGGTTATTTCAATTTCTATAAATTCATCTAAATTATTTTCATCATACTTTAATGTTCTTAAATAATCATACCATTCTTTATGTTTATCCAATGATGGATAATCATTAATATTTTGTTTATCCAATAAGCATAGTTTCAACTCTTCTAATTCATTCTTTAATCTAGCAGGTAAAATAGCCAATCCCATGACTTCTATTAATCCGATATTTTCTTTTTTGATATGATGATGAGCACTATGAGGATGAAATATGCCTAGAGGATGTTCATCACTAGTACGATTGTTTCTTAACACAAGATCCATTTGATATTTATTATCTTTCTTTCTAGCAATTGGTGTAATCGTATTATGTCTTTCATTGGTATAAGCGATAATATCATTATCTTCATCATTATAGTTTATCCATTGTTGTAATATTTTATCGGATAATTGAATAATTTTATCTTTATCATGACTCATTAAACGTAACGTTGATAATGGCCAATATAATATTTGTACCTGTACATCATCAATCATATACTCTTGAATAACTTTCGCATCTTCAATGGGAAAATGATGTCTGCCTCCCTGATAATGATCATGGGATAAAATTGAACCACCAACAATTGGTAAATCTGCATTGCTGCCTAGCATATAATGGGGAAATAAATCTATAAAATTTAAAAGGTTCACAAATGTTTGATGATCAATACGCATTGGTATATGTTTTTCATTAAAAACAATACAATGCTCATTATAATAAACATAGGGTGAATATTGGAGGTAATATTGTTGATGATTCAAGGAAATAGGAATAATACGATGTGTTTGTCTAGGAGCATGATTATAATCACCTACAAAACCTACATTTTCTTTACATAATTGACATTTTGGATAATCTGTGGTTTGCATAAGCTTTGCTTTAGCTATTTCCTTAGGGTCTTTTTCAGGTTTGGAGAGATTAATGGTTATTTGAATATCACCATATTTATAATAATGATTAAACTGGATATTCTTGTCAGTTCGTGATTTTCGAATATAGTTAGAATTAATGGATAATTGATAGAAGTAGTTTGTTGCATCAATAGGATTATTTTTGTAAAGTTGATGAAATGTTTGGATGACTGTATGAGGTCTAGGCATAATACAGTTCATGATTTTGGTATCAAAGATATCTTTTGCCGTTATATTATTTTCAATGATTTTATTTTCTACAGCATAGTCTAACATATGATCTAAAATATGATAGATACTATCATTTTCTACTTCAATTCTTATAAAATCATTTAATTGAAATAAATCTAATAATAAGTTAATACTATAATCTATTTCATCATTTTCTATCATTTGATAAGACATGGCATAATTGATGAGCTGATTAATATATGTATTCATTTATAACACCTCGCTAAAATCTTCAATGACTTGAATAACTCCAGGTAATTGCTGATATTCTATTCTTTTATGAGCAGAGTTTAAAACTATAATAGAAGAGCAGCCTGCTTGATAAGCAGAAGTTATACCACTTAATGCATCTTCAAAAATAATACAATCATCAATAGGGATACCAATATTTTTAGCAGCCTGTTGATACATTGATACCTTATTTTTATATGTACCATTATCATAAACTATTTTGGAGATATCAAACCATTGATCTAAATGAAAATTACTTATAAAGAAATCCATATTGTCTTTAATAGAAGCACTCGCAATAGTCATAGGAATATGATGTTCGATAAGAAATTCGAAATAAGGAATGGCACCATTGGCAAGATGAAAGTTAGTAATATCTTCTAAACAATATTCTCTATAATATTGTTCCTTTAAAGTTGAATAATATTGGATTTCTTTATCACTACATTTTCTACCCATTAAATAAGGAATTATCAATTGATTAGGGACACCATTAAAATGATTGTGTAGTTCTTTATCACTAATACGACAATTTCTTAATTCTATAGATATTTTATTCCAAGCTAATATATGCTTATCATTATCCAAAAATAATGTTCCATTAAAATCAAATATGACACCTTGCATATCTATACCTCTTTGGTTTCAATAACACGTTTATACCAATAAGCAGAAGCTTTTGGATAACGTTTTTGTGTCTTAAAATCAACATAGAATAAGCCATAACGTTTATTATAGCCATTAGACCAGGAAAACATATCCATTAAAGACCATACAAAATATCCTTTTATATTGATACCTTCATTAATGGCTTGTTGTAAAACTTCTAGATGTTGTTTAATATAATCAATACGTGGTGTATCATCAATGATACCATCCACAAAATCATCTTTATATCCCATTCCATTTTCAGTAATATAAATACCCTTATTAAAATGATATTGTTGTGATATACGTTTAACCATATCATAAAGACCTTTTGGATAGATTATCCAATCCCAATCTGTTGTAGGAATATTAGCTTTAAAAGCACGTTCACCTATATTTTTTAATCTAAATACATTGGTTCCTTTTTCTCCTGTACCATTATGATGAATTTGATTTTCACCATGATATGCTTTGATAAAATGACTTTGGTAATAGTTAATACCTAAATAATCAATTTTATGAGATGCTTGTATCATTATTTCGATATCTTGAGGATCATAGTTAAATGTATTATCTAATTGTTGAATAATACGATAGGTATCTTCACTTATCGTTCCTTGTAAAGTTATATCCAATAAAAATTGATTGGCTAATACATCTTCTTTATGAGATGCTTTTCTATCGTTAATATTGTCATCATAAGGATATTTTGTTTCTAAGGAATGGATAATACCAATATGACCATTGTATTTTTCTTTATAGATATTCACAGCTCGACTATGAGCAATCATCATATGATACATAGATGTTATAGCTTTAGAAATATCATATTTGATACATGGTGGAAATGTTCCACTAATATATTGATTGCAGGCAATAGGCCATACTTCATTAAAGGTAAACCAATAAGTGACTTCATCTTGATATTCTTCAAAACAGAATTTAGCATATTCTACATAGGCATCAATGGTTTCTTGATTCAAGAAATCACCATTTTTATGTAGTGTATCAGGTGTATCAAAATGATGCAATGTGACATAAGGCTCTACATGGTTTTTATGACATTCCTGAAACAAATGGTGATAAAAATCAACACCTTCTTGATTAATTTGACCTTTTCCATTAGGAAAGATTCTTGACCAGGCAATAGAAATACGAATAGCTAGAATAGAGAATTGTTGACATAACTTTAAATCAACAGGATACATATGATAAAAATCACTCGCTGGTTCAGGTGAAAAACGTCCTTGGGATGATAAATAATCATCCCATGCGACTTTTCCCTTACCATGAGTTAAACAGCTACCCTCGCATTGATAAGCTGCTGTAGCACCTCCAAAAACAAAATCCTTACTTAACTTCATACTTACTCTCCTTCTAAAATTGAAAATACAAATTCTAAAGCTTTTTGTGGATTACGTGTAAGTTCAATATATTTCTTACCATCACAAGATGCACATTTAATACCTAAACGATCCGTATCTTTCTTTAAATCTTCATAATAATTAGCTACTTGAGGTGCTAAAACTACCAAATCATAATCTTTTAATAAATCATAATGTGCACCATATGATCCAGCTGCTGTAATAATAGAGATGCCCTTTTCAGCTGCGCCTTTTGAAAGTGCATTGGCAAGTAGTCCACTTGTACCTCCACCTGCACATAATACTAAGACACGTTTTTCATTAACTACATCATTACTAACTTCAATATGTTCGTCTTCTTCTTGTTTGTAACCACCTTTTAATGCTTCTTCTTCACATTTTTGTTTATCATAAACTTTAAAGAAAGGATAATAGACTACAAAATCTACTGCTAAGATAAATACTGCAAATATAATAGATAAAATACTAATTCCACAGCCTAATATAATACCTAATGGTCCTGGTGTTGTCCATGGTAAGATATACATAAAACTATTCATGCCTAGAAAATCTACAAATATCTTAAATAACCAAACATTGAGTATTGGAGCAAATACAAATGGAATAAAGAAGATTGGATTTAATATAAGTGGTGCTCCAAATAAAATTGGTTCATTGACACCAAATAATACAGGTATAGAACTTGCTCTACCAACAGCTTTTAATTCTTTAGATTTGGCCATAAAGGCGAACATCAATGTTACTACTAATGTTGCACCTGTTCCTCCTAATGTTGCTACAAATTGTTGAACACCTGGTGTTAAAATATTATAAGCATGTGCCCCTGTTTGATAAAGCTCTAAGTTGGCTGCAATATTCACATAATATATAGCAGATACGGCTGGTTCTACAATGGAAGGTCCTTGAATACCTACAAACCAGAATAAAGACATAGCACCATAAATAATCGCTAAACCTAAATAACCATCAGCTGCTGTAAAGATAGGTTTAAAGAATTCAATCACAGCTGCCGCAAAGCACATACCAGCAAAATGTCTAAAGACAATATCAAATAATGCTAATATAATAATAGATATCGCAAAGGGAATCACATCGGCAAATGTTTGTGAAATATTGGGTGGCACTTCTTCAGGCATACGAATGGTAATATTTCTTTTCACACAGAACTTATAAACGTTACATACAATAAAAGCTACTAAAAATGCAGTTAACAAACCTTTAGATCCCATATAACCACTTGCAAAACCATCTTCAATACTATCAACAGCCACAACCATAAATCCAACAATAGCAGCCATAAATGTAGAAATATTGTTAATCTGTCTATTGACTGGCATATCACGATTTAAACTATCGCATAAATTCTTAGCAGTTGCTCCAGCAACCAACACTGCTAGCAACCCCATGGAATAATTATATGGTTTTAATATCATTGTTTCGATATCTTCAGACCAATAGAATCCAAAGATATTAGGTACATAAGCAATTAACATAAAGATACTAGAGAATAAAACGACAGGCATGGCTGACATAAAACCATCACGGATTGCCTTCAAATATTTATTACGAGAAACTTTTTCAAATAAAGGCTTCGCCTTTTCAATTTGTCCAATTAATGCGTCCATAACTTTCTCCTATCTATAAATATCTAATAAATTATTGATAATATCTTTTAATAAAATGGTTGTCATCAAATGATCTTGAGCATGAACAGTAATAAAACTGATTTCAATGTTTTCTCCTCTGGCTTCCATTTGTAACAATTCTGTTTGCGCTCTATGAGCATCGTTTAAACATTCATTAGCTTCATCAACCAGTTTTTGACAATCATCAAAATTCTTTTGTTTAGCTTTTTCCACTGCTACTAATAACTTACTTCTTGCATCACCAGAATAAGCTACTATTTCAAAACCTATCATACTTGCTTCTTCTTTTGTCATATTATTTCCTCTTTCTATAATTAATAATTATTTCTACAATTGTTGCTTTATCACTTTCACTAAAAGTAATATCAAAAGCTTCTTCTAAAGGTAATAAAGCTTCATTAACACTTTTAAATTCATTTAAATAATCTTTTTTAATATGATCCATATTAAAATTGACTGCAGAACTTTGTTTCTTATACAATCTATCAATTAAGCATCCCATATGTATAATTAATCCTAATTTTGTATCTTCATCAAACGTTTCATTAAATATGTTTTCTAATTGATCAACAAAAGGTAATAATGTTATTTTAAGATCTTCATATTCAAAGATATCAAATTGTTCCGTTAAATATCTTAATACATCAAAATCATCTTGTTTATTAGCAAATAATTCATGAATAGAATAGACATGTGGTAAATGTTGATAATCGACATAAGGTATATTAAATATATCAGGATTATATGTACCAACAATACCTACGACTTTACCATTGATTTGTATTTCATTGATTTTATTAATTAAATTTTGTTTATCGGTAATATTAAAATCCAATATTTGATAATCTCGATAATCTTCTAATGTTTGTAAATAACGCTTAATACTTTCACTATTATTTTCATGAATTGAAGATAGAGCAATGACAATATCTTTATGATTTTGACGTTGATAAGAAATATCTGAATATTCATGCAAAACATGCTTATAAACTTCATCTAAACTATGTCCTTCTTCACATTGTTTACCTGCACTCATAGCTAGTAATGGTATAGGTACTTCAATAGAACGTATAGGAATATGTGTTTCTTCTTGTATAGAATCCAACATCACATGAATCGATCCCATATCATAAAAGACTAAAATGCCACTTCCCTGATTTATATCAATAATTTTATTTTTTAAAGATTCATAAGAATCTTCGATATCATCTTCTAGTAATAAATTAAAATATTCGATGTTTCTCATAGGCATTAAACTTTTGACAACTTCTACTATAGAAGAAGCTGTACTATGACCGTGCATCGCTATTAATAATGTCACATAATGATTTTTTTCGACTTCTTCATGTATTGTCATTATGAGTGTGACGATAATTGTTTCATCAATTGATAAATGTATATTGAATATATTTTGTAATTCACGCATAAATTTTCTGACAAATATATATTCTTCATCATAATTATCTATAATATTCATAATATTATCATTCGATATTCTTTGCTTATTTTGATTTTTTATTAATGCATTATTAATATGGAGACATATACCATAATAAATCTTATTAGAATAAACCTGATTAAAACGAATAGAGGCATTATTTAGGAATTCCTGAACCATATTTCGTATTTTTTCAGAAACGATTGTATTAAATTTATCATTTGTCATATCATGTGTTAAATGATTTAAATAATCATTAATTTGACTTTCTATATTAGCATAAATATAATCATCAGCATCTTGCAATGATAAATCATGATAAGAAGCATCTAATCTAGAATAAATATTTAAACTATCATTTTTATCTTTATATCTTAGTGTTTTATTAGCATAGAAAACATAGTTCATATTTTTATCTAATATTGTTTCTAATTGATTAATATTATTTTTGATATATAATAATCCTTTTCTAACATCCGCTGGTAAATCGCTTAATTCAATAATAACTTCTGATTTGTTTTTATTTTTTACGAGTGCATTTGCGACTCCATAACGTATATTATTTCTTAGACCTATAAGATTATCTGAACAAGGATAAATCATGAGGCATTGCATCAAACCATAGTTAACTTCTATTTTTTTATCTAATTGTTTTGCTTCATTTTGCAGAAACTTTTCTATGAATTGATATCTTTCTATTAAAGATCTATTTTTCAAGGAGGTAAGATGAACGATAAAATTAAAATCATCTTTAAAATAAGATATATCAGTTTCTTCATTCATATGAACAATAAGTATGAAATTAAGAGTATTATCATTGATGATATTGGATTTTAATTGTGTCATGGTTTGTTTTGATAATTGATCAGCATTTCTAAGTAGAATGAGTCCATGATTATTTTTGATAAATATATTATCTAATAATTGAAGATTATCAGATGAACAATCATAGATTGTATAAGGTACATTTTTTTGTAGTAAATGGATTGAACATGCAAATTCATATATCTTTTGTGTGAGTGTCCTAATACCAACGCCTTTTTGACCTATATAGAGTATTCTCGGAATATGCATTGGATAAGTTAAAGCAGCTTGAGTAAGTTGAATTACTTCTTTGAGACTACTATCGTAACCAATTAAGGAAGAAAATATTTGATTATCTAATTGTACATCTTGAGATAAATAATAGAGTACTGGGCGCCCATTTGTTTTTTTAATCAGATTTTCTTTAACTAATTGATTTAAGATACTAGAAATATTGCTTCTTTGCATATTCAATTGATTAGATAGAAATTGTGTATCAAATTTTGGAAACTCATTGACATTTGTTTGAAATTCTTTTGTATATTCTACAATGAAATCATAGACACGTTGTTTATTTGTTTTCATAATCTTCTCCCTTTCTATCTAAGTACATCTTACAAAATATATTGAATTGAAACAAACGAGCTTTATTGAATAGATTTATACAATAAGGAATTATATATTTCATTAAGTAAACTTATAGTTTATTTATATTCATTAAAAGTTAAACACTATTTTAAATTTTATTGATAACATCATATATTGTTTAACTTTTTTTGATATTTAGAATGCTATTTTATACACAATTATATTTTTTGATTTTTTTATAAACAATGTTATAAAGAATAATAATTGGTAAAATCGAATAAAAAAACTGTAGATTTCTCTACAGTCTAATTTAATGCAAGTTCATTTTTGAGTTTAAAGACTTCATCTTTTGGTAATTCAGAATACTTAGCAACTAACTCCAATGGAAGATTATCCATCAACATATTCTTAGCTATTTTCATAGATCTTTCTTCAACCATTTCTTCTATAAGTTCATCCATATACTGACACATATCACTTACTCCTCCATCAACACACTTTACACGACTAACACACTCTCTAAAAACATCATAATA
>JAJQFG010000022.1:0-17274 GCA_021201315.1 Erysipelotrichaceae bacterium | reverse complement strand
ACACACTCTCTAAAAACATCATAATACATATCTTCTGGATTAGCACACATCAAATCATGACATACTCTACCTAAATCTGTATCTTCATTTTGTGCACCTTTCACATTAACATATATAATACCTTTGTCTTTATTGAGACGTTCAAATAACACATGACCATGTTTATCAAGCTGAATACTCTCTCTTAAAATAGCTTCAGCATGATAAACACTCTTTGACAGTTTAAAAGTATCAGAAACAACTAAGAAGATAACAAACACCTTTGGTAAATCAATCCATTTACATTGTGGTTTAGAATATTTAACTGTAAGCATACACATATGATAATCAGCTCTTTCATATACAGATCCTTCCTTATACTTTTGCATTTCCAAATTAAACAATACATTGTTCACACCTTTTGCAAATATATCCATAATAATGGATCTAGAACCAGGATTATCTAAATGTTTATTTGTTTCCATATCAGTCAAATGGATTGTAGAATCATTAAGAATTGTTTGAAGCAGGAACTCAACTGCTTCACTAGTTAAAGCCATTCTCGCTAGAGTATCATCAATTAATCTAAGTTTCTTAATCACTTTTAAATATTTAGTTACATTGTTTTTATTCATATTGATCCTTTCTTTGAAGAAGATTAATATGAAAACTTCAAAACTATTCGCCGATTACATTATAGCAAATAATATAGCATATTGCAATGCATAAATATAATTATTTGCAAATAATTATACTATAAATTATCTTAAATAATTACATACTTCTTTTAAACTTTCGACTGTTGTCGAATTATTTCCTTGGAAATGAATACCATAAAATGGCAAATGCAAATATTGAGCTAACAAATAATCAGATTCACTATCTCCACAATAAAAAGATGAAGTTAAATCAATGTCATATTTTTCTAATGCTTGTAGTATTAATCCTGGTTTAGGCTTTTTGCAGTTACAGTTATCTTCATCATTATGTGGGCAAAAGAATATATCTAATATTTCGATATGATGTTTTTTTAACTGTGATAATAATTTGTTAGTAAAGGTATTGTAATCATCTAAAGTAATGATACCATCATGAATAATATATTGATTTGTAATGATAATAATTTGATATCCTAACTCTAACATTCTTTGCATACCTTCAATGGAACCTTCCAATAATTCAGGTTCTTTAACATTTCGCCATTGTTCATCAGGATAATCTTTATTGATAGTTCCATCTCTATCTAAAAAAGCAACTTTAATCATTTTATCCTCCAAATATTTTAAAAATCTATTGCTTAAAAATGGTAAGGATTTACTCCTTACCATTTTACATTTTATTGATTTTTCAATGCTTCATCAATAGCTTTAGCTGCTTTTTTTCCAGCACCCATAGCCAAAATGACTGTAGCTGCTCCAGTAACAGCATCACCACCAGCGTATACACCATCTTTAGATGTTTTCATTGTATCTTCATCAACAATGATACCACCCCATCTTTGTGTATCTAAACCAGGTGTAGTTTGTCTAATCAATGGATTTGGACTTTGTCCAATAGCAACAATAACAGTTCCTGTTTCAATTGAGAAATTAGAACCTTCTTTAACGATTGGTCTTCTTCTACCACTAGCATCAGGTTCACCTAATTCCATTTCAACACATTCCATAGATTTAACCCAACCATCTTCACCATAAATATGAACTGGATTTGTTAAGAACTTAAAGATGATACCTTCTTCTTGTGCATGATGAATTTCTTCAGCTCTAGCAGGCGCTTCTTTAGCACTACGACGATAAACGATATAAACGTTTTCTGCTCCTAAACGTTTAGCAGTTCTGGCAGCATCCATAGCAACGTTACCAGCACCAATAACACATACAGTATCAGTAATTTTTACAGGTGTAGGATGATCAGGGAACTGGTATCCTTTCATTAAATTCACACGTGTTAAAAATTCATTAGCGGCATAAACACTATTGAGGTTTTCACCAGGAATACCTTGGAAACGAGGTAACCCTGCACCACTACCAACAAATATAGCTTCATAACCATCAGCTTGTAATTCATCTATAGTAACAGAACGTCCTACAACAACGTTTGTTTCAAAATCAACACCTAAAGCAGCAACACCATCAACTTCTTGTTGAACCAAGGCTTTTGGTAAACGGAATTCAGGAATACCATAAGATAAAACACCACCAGTTTTATGTAATGCTTCAAATACAGTAACATCATAACCTCTTTTAGCAAGTTCTCCTGCACAAGTAATACCAGCAGGACCGCTTCCTACAATAGCAACTTTTTTATCATTCTTTTCGATATTAATTTCTTTTTGAACTCCATGTTCTCTATGATAATCAGCGACAAATCTTTCAAGACGGCCAATACCAACTGGTTCACCTTTTTTACCTCTAATACATTGTCCTTCACATTGATTTTCTTGTGGACATACACGGCCACAAATTGCAGGCAATGCATTTTCGCTTGTGATAATATCATAAGCAGCTTCAAAGTCACCTTCAGCTACCTTAGATATAAAATCAGGAATAGGTACACCTACTGGGCAACCTTGAGTACAAGGCTTGTTACGACAATTCAAGCATCTTGTTGCTTCTTCCATAGCTTGTTCCTTTGTATAACCTAAAGAAACTTCATCAAAATTTTTATTTCTAACGTTAGGATCCTGTTCAGGCATCTTAACTTTCTCTTGTGACATGTTAGGCATTATCTCTTCACCCCCGTAATTTTACATATATGTGCTTCTTCGCTCTTAAACATACGTTGTCTTGTTACTAATTCATCAAAATCAACTAATAATCCATCAAAATCAGGACCATCAACACAAGCAAATTTGATCTTACCATCAACTGTTACACGACAACATCCACACATACCAGTACCATCAATCATAATAGGATTTAATGATACAGAAGTCTTTAAATTATGAGGTTTCGTTACATTAACAACTGCTCTCATCATAGGTACAGGTCCAATCGCAATGACTTCATCAATTTCATCACCACGATCAATCATATCTTTTAATACATCTGTCACAAACCCATGATGTCCCATAGAACCATCATCAGTTGTAATATAAACATTCTTGCAGAATTCTTTAAACTTATCTGCCCATAAAACATATTGTGATTCACGTCCACCAATAATTACATCACATTCAACACCCATAGCTGCTAAAGCACGTAATTGCGGATATAATGGTGCACTTCCTACACCACCAGCAACCCCTACAACATGATTTGATTTTACTAACTTAGTAGGTTCACCTAAAGGTCCAACAAAATCAGTTAAACAATCGCCTTCCTGTAATTTAGATAATTGAATAGTAGAATAACCAACAACCTGATAAATAATAGTAATCGTTTCTTTTTCTCTATCATAATCAGCAATTGTTAGAGGAATTCTTTCGCCATCTTCGCCAACTCTAAGAATAATGAATTGTCCTGGTTCACATTTTCTTGCAACATAAGGTGCATGTACAACCATGAGTTCAACTGCATCATTCAATACTTCTTTTTTTAAAATCTCGTACATTCTTTCATCCCCATTTCATGATTCAAAGGCATTATATCATAGCTTTTTTTATTTCGCAATACTGTGATAAAATATACTATATCGTGATAAAAATAATTTATTATACCTTTATACTATTGTAATGAATTATTTCATATTTGCACAATGTTTATTGTTTTATCTACTATAATTTATATGCATAAAAAAGTCATAGGATATTATCCTATGACATACAAAATAGATACCTTTCTTTTATTTATCCAATACCAAAATAATATCGTAGCAAAACTGCCAATATGATAATAATCAATACAACAAGACCATATGTAACACTCATTCTACCATAACCCTGCCAATCTTTTTGTAATTCTCTTGTTTTTTCAGGAGATATGATTCTTTTCTTTTCCATACGTTTTCCCATATTATCTATTTTGTAGTTACTATTATTTTACTATTATCTTATTTTCTTAGCAATCAAACATAAGCAAGTTATTAAAATTGTGACATTTGTCATATGATAGTTTTCACGACTTTTGCTGTTAGTCCTGCAACCATTACATTACCAGGAACATCCTTTGTAACAACACTACCAGCCGCAATAACACAACCACTACCAATAGTAACTCCTGTCATGATTGAAACAATCGATCCAATCCAGCAATTATCACCAACTGTAATTGGTAATGCCTTTTCTAATCCTTTATTTCGACTTTCAAAGTCTAAAGGATGAGTTGCTGTATAAAAGCCACATGAAAGACCTACAAATACATTGTTACCAATAGTAATATCAGCACAATCCATAAAATAATTATTGATATTGATAAAATCATTCTTACCTAGATGAATATGAAAACCATAATCACAATTAAATGATGATAATAATTCTAAATTATCAGGTAAATATCCTAGTATATCCTTGATAACATCATAACGTGAAGAATCACTTTGCTTAAATTGATTAAGTGCATAGCACTTATCAAAACATGCATATCTTAATTTTAATAGTTCTTGATTGTTATTAGCATCATACCATAAACCACTATTCATCTTTTTTAATTCATTCATTTTATTCTCCCTATTTTATATAATCTTTACTTGACAATATTTTATCATTAAGTATGATATAACAAACGGAGGGGTTTTATGAATACTAAGATTATATTTTTTGATATAGATGGTACATTAATCAGTGAGAATACTTATACGATTCCTGAATCTACTATTAAAGCTATTGCTTTAACACAGGATAATGGTCATCGTTGTTTTATTAATACTGGTAGACCAAAATGTACTGTAGATGATATGATTACCGATATTCCTTTTGATGGTTATATTTGTGGATGTGGAACTTATGTGGAATATCATGATAAAGTTATTTATCATAATACTTTAAACGAGGATATTAGAAAATTAGTGATTCAATTGTGTTATCAATGTCATGTTGATGCAGTATTAGAAGGTAAAGATGCTGTTTATTTTACTATAAATATAAGACACAAAGAATTACAAGATATGAAGAAACATTATATTGAATTAGATTGTCCAGTATATGATCTAAAAGAGAATGAATTAGTTCCTTTTGATAAATTAGCTGTATGGTATCATAGTGATAGTGATATTGAAACATTTAAAGATAAATTATCACCATATTTTGAAATTATTCAAAGAGCTGATGATTTCTTAGAAATAGTACCACTACCTCATTCTAAAGCAACTGGTATTCAAACTTTAATTGATTATTTGCATATGAATATTGATCAAACAATATCTATTGGTGATTCTACCAATGATTTATCGATGCTTACTTATACAAAAGAAAGTATCGCGATGGGTAATGCCCATCCCACTTTATTTGATAAAGTGACTTATGTTACAGATGATATTGAAGATGATGGCGTTTATAATGCATTAAAACATTTCAGTCTATTTTAAAAGGTTCACAAATGTGAACCTTTTATTCTTCCTCAACATCAAATTGACTGTTATATAATTCTGCATAGAAACCATTCTTAGCTAATAATTCATCATGTGTACCAGTTTCAACAATATCACCATGATTCATAACCAAAATAAGATCAGAATTCTTAATCGTTGAAAGTCTATGAGCAATAATGAATGATGTTCTATTTTTCATTAATTCATCCATAGCTTTTTGAATAATGATTTCACTACGTGTATCTACAGAACTTGTAGCTTCATCTAAAATCAACATTGGTTTATTAGCAATCATAGCTCTAGCAATCGTTAATTGTTGTTTTTGTCCTTGAGATAAATTAACATTATCATTTAAAACTGTATCATAACCATTAGGCAATGTTCTAATAAAGTGATCTAAGCCAACAGCTTTAGTGGCATTAACCATTGTTTCTTCAGATACATTTTTAGCACAATAAATCAAATTCTCTCGAATAGTACCTTCAAATAGCCATGTGTCCTGTAATACCATAGAGAACTGTGAATGAACTTCTTCACGTTTAACATCTTTAGTAGAAATACCATCAATCTTGATATCCCCTTGATTTGTTTCATAGAAACGCATCAACAAGTTAACCATTGTTGTTTTACCAGCACCAGTTGGACCAACAATCGCAATCTTCTGACCAGACTTAGCTTTTGCAGAGAAATCATGAATAATAGTTTGACCTTCATCATAACCAAAATTAACATGATTGAATTCTACATTACCAGCGATATCACCTAAGGATTGTGTTTTATAAGATTCATCTTCCATTTCCTCAGCTTCTAAGAAATCAAACACACGTTTACCAGCAGCTGCTGCCATTTGCATTGATTGCATAGATTGAGCCATTTGAGATAATGGTTGTGTAAATAATCTAATATAAATCATAAATGCAACAATCGTACCAAATGATGTCATATCATTCATTGTTAAAACAGCCCCAACAACACATACAACAACATATCCAAAGTTACCAATAAATGTCATAATAGGCATCATGAGTCCTGATAAACATTGAGCTCTAAAAGCGCTATTTCTCAAACCTTGATTATATTCATTAAATTGTTCCTTAGATTTATCTTCATAATTATATGCCTTTACAACCAAATGTCCTGTATATATTTCTTCAACATGACCATTTAATAAACCCAAATCTTCTTGTTGTTCATTAAAATATTTTTGAGAATGTGACATAATAATCATCATTAAGATAAATCCAATGATTGTTGCCAAAATACCAGATATTGACATAATCACATTAGTACTAAACATCATAATTAATGCTCCTATAAATAAAGTTATAGCACTAACTAATGTTCCAATACTTTGATTCAATGTTTGACCGACAGTATCAACATCATTGGTAATACGAGATAAAATATCACCTGTTGAAGTATGATTAAAATAAGACATAGGTAAACAATTTATCTTATGAGAAATTGATTTTCTTAGTTTCTTTGTAATGTTTTGAGTAACATAGTTCATAATTAAATGTTGTGCTAATGATAAGCCAAAGCTTGAACAATATAAAACAATTAATATAACAACAGTACTCATAACTTTATCCATATCAATACTTGAATCTACCAAACCATAGATACTCTCAGGTAATTCATCTAAAGCTTCTAATAAAGCTGAAGAATCATCAGTATCAACATCTGATAACAAAGTTAACATTTCTAATTGATCTTCACCAGAAATGGTCGTATCTTGAACAATTATATCTGTAAATAAAGCATCTTTAATAGAATCTGGTAAATCAGTTATCATATCAGTAGATAAATCTTCACTATCAGTATCCATTTCACTCATTAAGCTTAATGCAGCGACTTGATCACTAGATGAAATAGTAACACCATTGACTTCTACTTCATCAAATAATATTTCTAGAATACTATCTGGTAAGTTTAATAATTGTTCTTGCATTTCTGATTCATCTGTTATAGTAGACATAGAAACTATAACAGTTTGAAATTCAGTTTTATCTTCATCAGATATATCAGTTGAAGCTAAGATTTCTGATGATTTAGTAGCTAATGATTGTTGATCAAGATTATTTGATATTTCACTAACTAATAATTCCATGTTTGTTTGCATATTATCAGATATATCAGTTGATATTTCTTCCAAATTATCAGTATTAGGAGATATACCTTCAGTAATAGCATTCGTTATATCTGATAATCTATCAGGACCTAAAATAGTACAAATAGACCCACCCATAGCACATACAACAGCAATCACTATCAATACTCTATATCCACCAGCAAATGCCAATAGTTTTCTAAAAAATTCTCCTACATTACCTTTTTCTCCGGAATTAGCATTAGGGCCGCCTGGTCTCATACGTCTATTCATTTTCTAATTCCTCCTTTGAAAATTGTGATAATGCGATTTCATAATATACATCACAATTCTTTAATAACTCTTCATGTGTTCCAATACCAACAACCTTACCTTCATCTAAAACAACAATCTTATCAGCATCAATAATTGTACCAATACGTTGAGCAACAATAAGTTTTGTTGCATCTTTACAATAATCATTTAATGCTGTTCTTAAATCTTTATCAGTCTTAAAGTCTAAAGCTGAGAAAGAATCATCAAAAATAAAGATCTCAGGTCTACGACAAATTGCTCTGGCAATAGATAAACGTTGTTTTTGTCCTCCAGAGAAGTTAGCACCATTTTGAGCTACATAACCATCATAGCCAACATCATCTGTTTCCACAAATTCATTTGCTTTAGCAGTATATATAGCTTCTACAATATCACTTTCCAAAGCTTGACCTTTACCATTATCACCAAAATCTACATTAGATTTAATTGTACCTTTAAATAATACAGATTTTTGTGAAACATAGCCTAATTTATTTCTCAATGCTTTTTGCGTATAATCTTTAACATTAACACCATCAACTAATATTTCGCCTTCGCTTACATCATAAAAACGTGGTACCAAATTAATTAAGGTTGATTTACCACTACCTGTTGAACCAATAAATGCCACAGTTTCACCTTTATGAGCAGTAAATGAAATATTCTCTAAAACATAATCCTGAGCATCAGGATATTTAAAGCTTACATTTCTAAATTCTACTTCACCAGTTTCCTCAGTATGTGAATCAGCAATATCGCCATCAAAAATTGTTGTTTCTGTATCCAATACCTCATTAATACGTTGAGCAGCTACTAACGCTCTTGGCAACATAATAAATATAGCTACTAACATCATAAATGACATAACAACCTGCATAGCATAGCTTGAAAAAACAACCATATCAGAAAATAAACTAATCTTATCACTAATTAAAGCATTACTAATAAGATAGGCACCAATCCAATAAATAGATAAAGTTAAACCATTTTGAATAAGTTGCATTGAAGGCTGCATCAAAGCCATTACCCCATTACCAACTAAGTTATTATGCTTTAACTCCTCATTAGCCACTTCAAATTTATCTTCTTGATATTCTTCAGCATTATAAGCACGAACAACAGATAAACCAGTTAAGTTTTCTCTGGCAACTCTATTGACATTATCAGTTAAATACTGAATTTTTCTAAAACGAGGCACAGCAAACATAACACAAATACCTACAACTGTAAGTAAAATAATAACTGCTACACAAGTTGCTGCACTCCATTGCCAGCTTTTATTAATAATCTTTAAAATAGCCCGCACAGCCATAATTGGCGCTCTAATAAACATTTGTAATCCCATAACAATCAAATTTTGTACTTGAGTTACATCATTAGTAGAACGAATAATTAAACTTGATGTAGAAAATTTGTTCACTTCTTCAAGTGAGAATCCCTGTACCTTATCAAACATATCTTCACGTATTCTAGCGCCAAAATTACTTGCAATACGTGATGATAGGATGGCAACACAGACAGAGCAACACAAAGCTCCAAGCGCACAAGCAATCATCTTTGCGCCTTCAACCAAAATTTCATTCATTTCACTGCCTTCAGTTTCTACTAAAGTCGTAATAGAACTCATATAATCAGGTAATTTTAAATCTAATCCAACCATAGCACAAATGAAAGCAATACTTATGACAATATAAATATATTCAGTTCTAGTAAGTTTCTTAAATAATTTTAATATCGACATACTCATCATCCTTTCGCGAAGCATTATATAAAATAAAAATAAACTGAAAAAAAACAAAATATAAACTGAATATAAACAAAAAGCCGAATGAATATTCATTCGACTTTAAAACATTCTAATAACGAACACCACAAGTAAATCCACTAACACTTGTATAAGATACAACTGCTCCTGTATGAGGCGCATGAATCACTTGTCCATTACCAACATAAATACCTACATGTCCAGATCTCCAAACAATATCGCCTACTTGTAATTCAGATAATGAAACAATTGTACCTCCTGCTTTTTGTGCACCTGATGTACGTGGGATGCTCTTTCCATTTTGAGCATAAACCCATTGTGTAAATCCAGAGCAATCAAATGTATATGGACCAGTTGAACCATATTTATAAGCACATCCTAATTTAGACTTAGCAGTTGCAACAATACCTGAAGTTTTAGTACTTACTACAACTTTTAATGTTTTAGAAGATGTATTTCCAGCAGCATCGCTCACTGAATAAGTCACAGTATAAGTACCCTGACTACTTGTTTTAACATTACTATCAATTTCAACTTCATCAGTTAAATCACCATCTTTATTATCAATTGCACTTGATAAATATTTAGAAGCAGAGAAACTATCACCAGTATAAATTGATACTTTAGTCTTACTTAATGTAATTTTAGGTGCTGTTAAGTCTTCAACATTCACTTTTAATGTTTCAGTAGAAACATTATCAGATGAATCTGTAGCAGTTATTGTCAAAGATTGTTCTTCATCAGAAGTTGTATCAATACTACCTTCAACTTTAACATCAACATCTTTATCGTAGTTATCTTTCACTGTTACATAATCTTTGTAATCAAAGTCTGATCCATAATCAACAGTAACACTTTCACCATCACTTAAAGTAATCGTAGGTGCTTCTGTATCAGTAACATTAAATTCATAAGTTTCAATTGTTGTATTACCAGAGTTATCAGCAACAGAAACAGTTATTGTTTGTGAACCTAATTTACTAGTATCAAGTTCTTGATCAGCTTCAATAAAAGCTGTAACGTCTCCATCTACATTATCATTTGCATTGACATAATTTGTAATGTCATTATCTTCATTAACTCCTACTTCAATCACATAACCTTCACCAGTTGTTGTAAAAGTAGGTGCTGTTTTGTCTACAACTTCAACTTCTACATTTTTTGTATTTGTATTACTAAATAAATCAGTAACTGTTACTTCAACACTATATGTACCTAATTGATTGGCATCATATGTACTATCATCAATAGTCACATCAAGATTATCCAATGAATCACGATTATCTTCAATACTAAACATTGTTTTATCTAATTCTGTTCCATAAAGAACTTCTACTTTATTTGCATCAATCGTTGGTGCTTCTTTATCAATAGCAGCATAACCAACCAAACCAAATGTTGATACAAACAACAATGGGATAAACATTGCTTTGCGTTTTATTACACGTTCTTGCAAGTTTTCTAGGATATGTGTTTTAATTTGACTATCCATTGCGTATCCACCCTTTCATAATATACCCACGGCTATTATAGCTTATATGACATAAAATGTCTACCTTTTTCTTAAGAAATTCTTAAGAAATTTAAAATATATTGATAAAATCATAGTATTTTAAAACAAAAAAATTCAAGTGAGGGGAATACACTTGAATTTTTACTTTATAGACATAATATTTTGAAGGGAGAGAGATTTTTTTGTCTATTATTATATTGTCTTTTCTTAAGACATTTATATAATAATGGATAAATATGAAGTGAATATGAAATTCTGATGAATTTTATATGAACTGTACTATTGGCAACAAAACTTTAAAAGTTGTTAGAGAATCACTTGTGACGCTTACACTTCCTTTATGTAAACGAACCACTTGACTAACAATAGATAGGCCAATACCTGTTCCTTTTGAAGCATGAGATGTATCTCCCTGATAAAATTTTTCAAATATTCTTTTTTGATCTTCTTGTTTAATTTTTTCACCATCATTGCTGATAGATATTTCTAAATTATTTTCTATTTCTTTCATTAATATACTGATATGTCCATCATCTGGAGCAAATTTAATAGAGTTGTCTAATAAATTAATCCATACTTGTTTAAGCAATTCTTCATTGCCTTCAATATAATGATCTGTAAATGAAAAATCAAAATGAATATTTTTTTGTTCCCATTTTTTTTCTAGTAGAATAACAACATTTCTAATTTGTTCAGAAACATTATATTTATTAATATTTGTTAAAATTGTTTGTTTTTCTACCTTGGATAAATTTAAAACATTTGTAGCCATATCAGCTAATCTTTCAGATTCGTCTATAATAATATCTAAATATTCATTTTGCTGTTGTTTAGATAAATCATGATCTCTTATGATTTTTGCAAAACCTTTAATAGATACTATAGGTGTTTTAAATTCATGGGAAAAATTATTCACAAAATCTGTTCTTAATAGTTCTGTATTTTCTAATTCTTCAGCTAAATGATTAAAATTTGTTTCTACTTCATGAGATATTGGAATTTTACCTAAATGAATACGTGTATCATAATGTCCTTGAGCCAACGCTTGCATGCCATCAACAACCTCAACCACTGGCCTTCTCGGTATACGACTGACGAATCCAGAAACAAGTGATCCAATCACTACACTAGCAATCCCAAAAATAATAAATGGAATAGAATAATGATAAGAACTTGTATCAAAAACACCAAAATAAACGAGTGCCGTAATAAAAATAACTGTTATAAATGCTGTTAGAGCCAATACTACAAATACGAACAAGGCAATCAGAAATGATACTATCCAACGATTTGGTCTTTGCTTAAACATTATGCTTCACCGCCTTATATCCTAATCCTCTTACAGATTCAATAGAAAACTCATCCCAATTCTCAAATCGTTTTCTTAAACGCCCAATATGTACCGTCACAGTTTCCCAACCTGTATCACTATCATAACCCCAAATATCATCCATCAATTGAATACGCGTAAATATTTTTCCTGGATAAGATAATAATTTAAACAATAATTGAAATTCTTTTAATGGTAGTGTTATCTCTTCACCAGGTCTAGAAACTGTTAAACTATCATAATCTAAAGTTACATCTCCAAATTGAATCTTATGATTACTCATAATCTTTGCACGTCTAAGTAGTGCTTGAATCTTCAATAATAATTCTTCTTCATCTACTGGTTTACTAATATAATCATCAATACCTACCAAGTAACCTTTTTTACGATCAACGGTTTCTTGCTTAGCTGATACCATTAATATTGGTAATTCACTATATGATTTTCTAACTAAATCAGTTAATTCATATCCATCCATATGAGGCATCATAATATCCACAATCATTAAATCAATATGATTACTATCAAATTGTTCCAAAGCATCTTTTCCATTTGCAGCCAAAATAACATTATATCCCTCTGCTTCTAACAAAGCTCTCATAAATAATCTTGTGTTTTTATCATCATCAACTACTAATATTGTAATCATAGTTTACCTCTTTTCAAAAAAATTTAAATATAAATAATACTAAACCTAATTATACAAAAAATCAAGCGTAGGGAATACGCTTGATTTTTATTTATAGATTTTATTTAGGGAGAGAGAGTTAAATCTATATTATTATACGCCTTTTCTTAAGACGATTATATATTAATATAGTTTTGTTAACGGAATTTGAATTTCTCGTGAATTAAATGTGAACTTATATAATGAAAAAGATCTTTAACCCCTAATTAAAGATCTCTTCCTATTATTGTTTATATGTAGTAATACTCAAGCTCTCCCCAATAAGAATCGACTATAATAAACAAACCTCTCTCCATGATGTTTAAAAGACATATGTATCCCCTAAACCTATCTCCTTCTAAACACGACATAATAATACATGATTTACTATATCTTGTCAATAATTTTATTGAATTGATAATTAATTATTAAAGCTATAAAAAATATGATATTAACTTATCAAATCATCTACGATAATCCATACAACTCGGATAACAATCATACCTTTACTTTCAATTATTTTATCATGTATAATATTTAAGAAGGTGATAGTATGATTGATAAATTAATTATAAATGCTGATGATTTTGGATTATGTGAAGGTAATACCATAGGTATTATTTTGGCACATAAAAATGGTTTGGTATCATCTAGTACTTGTATGATGAATATGCCTTATACAAAAGATTATCTTAAATATTGTGATGATTTAAAATTAGGCGTTCATTTAAATATTACTATTGGTAAGCCATTAACACATATGACTTCATTTGTGGATGATAAAGGCTATTTTAGAAGGCCAAATACTTATAGTGATAATAAACCACATGGTGATAATCATGAATTATATCAAGAATTTAAAGCTCAAATCGAATATTTTATTACTTTAACAGGACATCGCCCAGATCATTTAGATTCTCATCATCATGTTCATTTATTACCTTGGTTTATTGAGATAACAAAGCAATTAGCTTATGAATATGATATTCCGATAAGACAAAGAGATATGATAATACAGCATTATGAATATGTAAAATGCATCGATAATATGTATGATGATTTAATTCATATGGATTTTATAAAGGAAATCTGTAATAGTAATGATGGTATTATTGAGTTAATGTGTCATCCGGGATTAATTGATCAAAGATTGTGTAATATTTCTAGTTATAATTTAGCTAGAATGAAAGAATTAGCATTATTAACTTCAGATGAATTGAATAATTATATTAATGAACAAGGTATTGAAATAATCACTTTTTCAGACTTAAGAAAAAAATAAAACCAAGTGTGGGGAACACTTGGTTTTTATAGACGAATTTATGATTAGGGAGAGGGTCGTCTATTGATTATTTGTCTTTTCTTAAGACAAGAATATATTAACCTATTGATATGAATTTTCTGTGAACATTAATCAATTTTCACTAGTTTTCCTTGATTGATTTTAAGTTGAACATCCATACATTCAGCAAATTCCTTAGAATGAGTTACAACAATAACACATTTATTATTAGTATGAGCTAAATTAATGAATGTTTGAATAATGCCTTTGGATGTTTCTTCATCTAGGTTACCTGTTGGTTCATCACATAATATCAAATCCACATCTTTAGCCATAGCTCTAGCAATGGCTACACGTTGTTGTTGTCCACCTGAAAGTTTTCTAATATCTCTTTTACATTCATCCTCAGTTAAGCCGAGTTCGTTTAATATATCTAATGCTCTTTGTTTTTTATTTGGTATTTTGATATTACTAATATCCATTGCATTGGTAACATTTTGAATAGCATTCATATAAGTAATCAAGTTATATGATTGAAAAACAATAGAAACATTGTTGCGACGATAATTTGTTAAGCCTATTTTTTCGATATCTTCACCTTTATAAAGAACCTTCCCTTCCTTAGGTGAATCTAAGCCACCTGCTAACACAACGGTTGTTGTTTTTCCACTGCCACTAGCACCTACAATCGCATATGTTTTACCAATCTCAAAATCATAAGAAGCACCTTTTAAGATATTAACTTGTTTTGTTCCATCTTGATAATGATAACAAACGTCTTCAAAAGTTAAAATAATTTCACTCATATTAACCCTCCTTCTTTACCAAGATTTCTCTAGGTGACAATCTTAAAATATAAATTGATGGTAATAATACTGATACAATACAAATCAATCCTGTAATCCCTGCTAATTGAGCTGCAGTACTAGCAGTCATTGATACATCTAGTTCTGTATTTTCTGGTGATGTCATTGCCTGATTAAATATATTTCCTCGATCTATTTTACCATTTGAACCATCACTAGACGAATCACTCATTCCATCACCTATATCATCTGGTATTTCCATAACCATTTCTGATTGATTACTTTGAGTTGATTCTAACATTGAACTAATAACATTAGAAACCATTTTACCAGTACCTAATGATAAGGCAAAAGCCACAACTGCAATAACCAAGACCTCTATTAATTGTTGTAACATAATTTTGACTTTAGATTGACCTAATGATAAAAATACACCAAATTCATAAAAACGTCCACGCATTGTTAGCATTAAGATTAAGCAAAGAATTGCACATCCAGCTCCAACTACAACCCATAAGAAAATATTTGCAAATTGTTCCATATCTTCTAAAGAAGAAATACTATTTTGATATATTTGATCATTAGCATCCAATGTATAAGTTTCAAAATCTATATCAGTTGAACTTTCTGCTAGTTCAATAAATGCATCTATATGATCAGGATCATCTAAATAATAACTAGCACTAGTAATATCGGTTGTACTATCATTAAGTGTTTGAGCAGTGGAGATATCAACGTAAATATAATTCATAGGATTTTGACGATTACTCATCATACCACCAATTTCACGATTCGATTCTATTTCAAAAATACCTACAATTGTTAAAGTCAATGTGATTTCTTCATCATCACTATTTGTTGTTGTAACACTAAATGTATCACCAACTTCTAAATTATTATCACTTGCTAAATTTGATTCAATAACACAATTAGTAGTGTTGGCATCATCCTCAGTAAGTAATTTACCACTTGTAAGCACGTAATTTTCATCTGTAAAATCACTCAAGTTAGCCATTGTGGTATTACCTATAATGGTAAAATCATTGCTATCCATGAATTGACCTCTATTGTCACTTGAATCATTACTGCTATCAGGCATTTGCATATTATCATTAGTAGAAGTATCTGAATCATCATTAGAAGCTGTTGTTTCAACGGGATTAATATCATCACTCGTTGCGCTGACACTTAAAGTATAGTTATAACTTTCAACATAATCCAAATCTTTTAATTGATCAGCCATATCAACTGTAATACTATTGACAACTTCATCTAAAGCCTGTCCTTGTTCTCTATTATTCATCATATTTTGTGTATTATATGATAATGTTACTTCACTACCCAAAGATTGTCTAACCGATGCAATTGATTTAGATGTAGCACTCTTGATTGATAAGCCTGCAATAACAAGATTAGCTATAACAACCATTATTACAAATAATAATATCGTTTTCCCAATATTTTTCTTAATGCTTAATAAGGCATTTTTAAACATATCCGTTTCCTCCTCATATATGCAAATAGTTTAAAAAAACAATGCTTGTAAATAATCAAACGATTATGTGAAAAAAAGGGAAACTATTCTCCTACTTCGATTTGTTCTTCTGCATTTGATTGGATAACATATATTTCATTTGGTAAACAAATGATAGATTTAGTACTACCTTCTTTAATCCATCCCATTTTTTCACAATCATGATTAGGACAATCAACATTAGTTGCATGATATTGCCTATCTTCAACTTCTAAAGTAAAAGTTCCATATGTACCAGTATATGTATAAGAGGCATCCACTGATATATCTAGTGTATCAATGAGTTCATTTTGATAATAAACTTCTATCGTATTAGTATCAGTTTGCATATTAATATAAATTAAGTAGCCAATACCAATAATCAAACATAAAATAATAATAATCATCATATCTCTTTTTTTCATGAAAATCACCGTAAGTATTATAGCATATAAAAAAGCTATTGTCATTTGACAATAGCTTAATCATTATTTTGATGTTCTCAAATAACTTGGGAAATCGATAGGCACTCAAAATTTATGGGGTGCC
>JAJQFG010000083.1 GCA_021201315.1 Erysipelotrichaceae bacterium | reverse complement strand
CTCCTTAGTGAACTTTTAATTATTTATTTTGTTCACTTTAGAGAATCATATCATTACGTGAAGCTTTTGTATTATTCCATAACTCTAATAGTATGATATCCTTCATGGATAGCTGTTAAAATCTTTCTAGGAGTTACAGCATCACCGATAACTGTAACATCATCATAGATTTCTTCTAACTTATCTTCTAATTGATCATTAGGTCTAAATCCTGCTGCATTAATAACACTATCACAAGGTACTGTGAATGTTTCACCATCTTTAGTATAAGTTACTTCACTATCTGTAATCTTAGTGACAGAAGCACCTGCAACAACGTTGATATCACGTTCTTTGATCATATTCTTTAAGTGTTGATCATTGTTTAAGCAATGTTGAGCTGTATAAAGAATATCTGGCATCATTTCAATTAATGTTACATTATCAGCTTTTGGTGCAATATCACAAGCTGCTTCACAACCTGCAAGACCTCCACCTATAACAACAACATTTTTACCAACTGTTGCTTTATGTGTTAAATAATCACTAGCTAAGATTGTCTTATCAATACCTTCAATTCTAGGTTTAACAGGAGAAGAGCCAGTTGCTAAAACGACCTTATCAAAGTTACCACCTTTAATATTATCTTCTGTAGCAGTTGTATTTAAGTGAATATCTACACCTAACTTATAACATTGCGTTTCTAAATACTTAATAAGTTTTAATACATCTGCTTTAAAATCAGGTCCACCTGCTGGCCATAAAGTACCACCTAAACGACTTTCCTTTTCCCAAAGTTGAACGTTAAATCCACGTCTTCTAGCAGTAATAGCAGCTTCCATACCACCAGGACCTCCACCAATAACTAATACATTTTTAACTGTACCATCAGGTTTAGGTAAAGCATATTCCTTTTCGGCATAACAAGTAGGGTTTACTGCACAATAATAGTGCTTTCCACTAAATCCTGCTAACAAGCATTCATTACATCCTACACAAGGAACGATATCTTCAGTATGACCACTCTTAACTTTCTTTGGCCAATATGGATCAGCTAACATTTGATGTGCTAAACCAACATAATCCAAAGTTCCTTCCTCTACAACTTCTTCAGCTAACTTAGGATCGAATAATTTACCATCTCCAAGTACAGGAAGATGAACAACTTCTTTAATAGCTTTTTGAACATCTAACTTATGTCCTTGATCTGAATAAACTGTGGTAATAGCTTGGTACCATTCTTCATAGCATCCTGTATCAACATGTAAAGCATCAACACCAGATTTATCCAAAATCTTAGCCATTTCGATACCTTCATCCAAAGTTCTAAAACCATCAACTCTTTGATCAGGCGTAAATTTAACTAAGACTGCTACACTATCAGGAACATTCTTCTTAATTGCATCAATACATTCTAAAGTAAATCTCATACGATTTTCTAAGCTTCCACCATATTCATCAGTTCTATTATTCCATTGTTTTGAGTGGAATTGATCTAATAAATATCCTCCATAAGCATGTAACTCAATCGCATCAGCACCAGCTGCTACAGCTAAGGAAGCACTATAACCAATTCTATCAACCAAATAATGAATATCGTCGACACTTAGAGGCTTACAGATTAAATCAGGATACCAGAAAGCACCAACACTACCTGCACTATAAGGTGGTGTAAATGGATCAGTGAATTGTTGTCTTCCTAAACCTGGGGTTAATTGGACACAAAATTTAGCTCCATAATGATGACAACGATCAGCTATCATGTTTAATCTCTCAACATGATGGAAATCAGATAATTCTGTACAAGGACGTGCTTCATATTTTGTAGAAACAACATTTGCACCAGTAATAATTAAACCTGCACCGCCTTTAGCACGTTCCATGAAGTAGTTAACACCATCCATAGTATAAGCACCATCAGCTTCACCAGTAGTTCCCATTGGTGACATAAAAATTCTGTTCTTTAATTTCATGTTACCAATCTTTGTTTTGTCAAACAAACCTTTAGACATAATTTTTCCTCCTTTTACTTTAGTAAAATATAAATTTACTTGAGTAAAGTATATCACATATATTCTATTTGTCAATAATTTCACAATAATTTGTGAAAAAATTTACGAAAAATTAAAAAATCTTCTATTTTAGAGGATTTTAATGACCTTCTATACTATCAACATAACAATCATATCCATTAATAACTTTATACTTGTTACTACCACAATAAGGACATATATGTTTATCAATAGATGGTTTATATGTTTGATGGCAATTCAAACACTCTACTTCATAATCGATATCTTCGAATAATAATTGGGTATTTTCAAAACATGTGTCTTGCTTAGATATTTGAAATAAATATTCTAATTGGCCTTTATGAATACAAGAATGAATACCAATCTTTAATGTAATACTTTCAATAACTTTTAATTGATACTCCTCTTTAGCTTGTAAGCATATATCCATGATTTCTCTACATACAGCTCTTTCATGCATCAAATATCATCTCACATAACTTATCAATATTTTCAGATGTCTTAGCACATACATGAATGCTTTGACCTTCAAAGTTTTCTATAGTTTTATCAAATTTTTCTACATCAAAATCAATATAAGGCAATAAATCAATCTTATTTAATACCACAATATCACTCGTATAAAACATCTTAGGATATTTATAAGGCTTATCATTACCCTCCGTCGTAGAAGATACAATAATACGTAAATCTTCGCCTAAATAATACGATGCTGTACAAATCAAATTACCAATATTATCAATAAACATATACTTCATTTTATCATAATCAAAATGATCTAATGCCTCATCTAAAAAACTAGCTTCCAAATGACAGGCACCTTCTGTATTTAATTGATAACTTTGTACACCCAATCTTTCAATCCTTTGATGATCTAAATCACCAAACAAATCACCTTCAATGACTCCAATATCATCACTTCCATGATACTTAATGATACTCTCCAGTATTGTCGTCTTACCACTACCAGGACTACCCACTAAATTAATAATCTTAATCCCTTTACTACTAAAAAAATCATGAACTTCTAAGGCTTTCGCATTATTAGAAGCATGTACATCTTTATTCAAATCAATCTTCATCTTGTCTTCACAAATACCTTTCTTTCATGATAAACCATTTCAAAAACATCTTTACGACATTTCTTACTACATTGTCCACAACCTACACATCGTTCACTCTCTAAAGTAATCACATTATTATTCAAACTCAAAGCATCTGTTGGACAATGTTTAACACATTGTTGACATTTAACACAATGATCAATATTCTTAATTGTAGACATATAATAAGCTTTCACATTGATGTTACTTACAGTACCATCTTGATAACCACCATAAATAAAACAACAATCTTTACAACAATTACAAATACATATCTCTTCCTGTTCACTATTCATTCCATAATGATAAATCGTATGAATAGCCCCTAACTTGGCACATTTATCAATTATTTGAATTGCTTCCTCTAAGCTAATCTTATCGCCCACATCATATTTAATAATCTGTTTGGCAAAGCTTCCAACTACCATACATACACGTATAGGCATATGATATATACAATCATGATGATCACTTTGTTTAATAGTACGACACATACAATTCATCACTGCTATATCATCTGGATGTTTTTTTAATAATGCATAAACATCACCTTCTTGAATAACTTCTTGTTGGGCTTCTATTTTTTTATTGATTTTTATTTTGATATTATTGTTTTGTGATATATAGGTAGACATATGAGCAGGATGAGTTTCTAGATTTTTAATGGCATGATGATTGAGATATTGTCTAATACCAGGTAAATTAACCATTTTTAAAAACTCTTCAAAGCCTTTGAAAGTCTCCATAACTTGTCTTTTTTTATCATCCATAGGACCACTCAAACATATCTCTATCCATCCAGGTAATATGGGTGATAATTCATATTGATCATCAATGCACCATATCATGCCATAATGCAATAATTGATAAATAAAATCATCAAAATCATCTTTATCATATAATTCTCTTAATCCATCATAACTATATTTTTTATTATTTAACTTTAATAAATAATCTAATTGATCATCATCCAAAAGAATATCAAAACATTTTATAATATCATTAATCACTGGTACCTTAATCAATGATTTATCATTCATAAGTTTTGCAAGTTCTTTAATCTTTTTGTTCCTATTCATTGTTTATCTCCCTATAAACGTATTATAACACAGAACATAATCTAAAGACAAATAAGTCAAAATGTGTTAATATTACCACAGAGGTGTTTTTATGCAAAAGATTAATAAAGAAGAAATAAGTAACATAGCTTTAGAATTATTCTCTTCTAAAGGATATAATAATGTGACTATTAATGATATATGTGATGCTTGTGAAATAACCAAGCCAACATTTTATAAATATGCAGGTTCTAAAGAAGAACTGATATTAGATTTATATGATCGTACAATTCACGATATTACTACGGATACATATCGTTTTTTACAAGCAAATAGCCACTATGAGCAATTGGTTATTATTTTTGCTTCATTATTTCAAGATACCATTAAATTTGGACCTGATTTATTTAGTCAAATGATGATAACTAATTTGAATGAAAATCATCATAGTTTTGATATGCGTGATAATCTCACAGATTTAGCTGTGATGATTATTGAAAAGGCTCAAGAGGCTAACGAAATCAATAATATAAATGATTCTAAGATTTTATATTCTTCTTTAGCTCATACATTTTCAGGTTATGAAATTATGTGGTGTGTGAATAATGGAAAAACAAATTTTGGAGAAGACTTCTTTACAAGTATGAATGTTATATTAGATGTCAAAGAAGAATTAAGAGATATTTATAAAAAATATTTGGAGGTGTAACCATGTTATATAAACATACTTATCAGTTTTCTAAAAGAATGGAAATGGTTGATATTACTTATCAAATTAAAGATGATTTAAAAGATTCACATATACAAAATGGTATTATTGTTGTTTATACACCACATACAACAGCAGGTATTACAATTAATGAAAATGCCGATCCTGATGTGGTAAGAGATATGATTAATGGTTATGAACGTGTTTTTCCAACCCATCATAGTGATTATCGACACTTTGAAGGTAATTCTCATGCTCATATGAAATCTACAGCTTTTAATTGTAATCAGACATTGATTGTAGAAAATGGTAAAATATTATTAGGTATATGGCAAAGTGTTTATTTGTGTGAGTTTGATGGGCCGAGAAATAGACAGTATTTTGTCAAAATTATGGAGGGATAATATGAATGATAATAAAATGGGTACAAAGAAAATATTACCATTACTTGTAGAATTATCTATTCCTGCGATGA
>JAJQFG010000112.1 GCA_021201315.1 Erysipelotrichaceae bacterium | reverse complement strand
ATAATATTAGCTAATTTTATTTTAATTATGTTGATTTTTACATAGAAATATGAAATAATACAACGGTAGAAGATAAAATTTTATCGGGGTGAAAATATCTTCTATGTGAAAACATAAAATCACAATATTCAAATAAGGGGGTTATTAAATGGATAAAGTTGATTTAAAAAAATATGGTATTGAAACTCATGGAACTGTGCATCGTAATATACCAGCAGGTTCACTTGTAGAAAAAGCATTATTAAATGGTGAAGGTAGACTTTCACGTGCAGGGGCTTTATGTATTAATACTGGTGAACATACTGGTCGTTCTCCTAATGATAAGTTTATTGTTGATACGCCTGCAGTTCATGATAAGATTGCTTGGGGTAAGGTTAATAAACCTGTATCAAAAGAAGTCTTTGATATTGTTTATAATGAAGTTTGTAAGCATTTTACCGATAAAGACTTATATGTATTTGATGGTTTTGCTGGAGCTAATCCTGAATATTCATATGCTTTTAGAATTGTCAATGAAAAACCTAGTCAAAATTTATTTATTTCTAATTTGTTGATTAAACCTACACATCGTGAATTACAACACTTTACAGAAGATTTTCTTATTTTAGTTGCACCAGAATATAAGGTTGATTATAAAACATTAGGTTTAAATAGTGAAGTCGCAATTTTGATTGATTTTGAAAGACATTTAGTTGTTATTGCAGGTACTGGATATTGTGGTGAAATTAAGAAATGTGTATTTACAATCATGAATTATATGTTGCCTCAAAGAAATGTCTTTACAATGCATTGTTCTGCCAATGTTGGTGAAGATGGCAAGACTGCTTTATTCTTTGGTTTATCAGGTACTGGTAAAACAACATTATCTGCTGATCCAAATAGAAAATTAATTGGTGATGATGAACATGGTTGGTCACGTACAACTGTTTTCAATTTTGAAGGTGGATGTTATGCTAAGTGTATAGGTTTATCAAAGGAAACTGAACCAGAGATTTGGGATGCTGTAAGATTTGGTGCAGTAGCAGAAAATGTGCAATTGTTTGAAGATTCACGTGTTATTGACTTTAATGATGATTCTATTACAGAAAATACAAGAGTTGGATATCCAGTTAACTTTATTGCTAATATTGATCCTAAAGGAGTTGCACCAATTCCAAAGACAATTTTCTTCTTGGCTGCTGATGCTTTTGGTGTATTACCACCAATTTCTAGATTATCTAGCGATGCTGCTATTTATCACTTTGTATCAGGTTATACAAGTAAATTAGCTGGTACTGAAGCTGGTATTACTGAACCTGAAGCAACATTCTCTACATGTTTTGGCGAACCATTCTTACCATTAGATCCATTGTTATATGCTAATATGTTTGAAAGACGTGTTGGTAAGGCTAATGCCAATGTTTTCTTAGTCAATACTGGATGGGTTGGCGGAAGCTATGGTGTTGGTAAACGTATTCCTTTGAAATATACAAGACGTATGATTAATGCTGCTATTAATGGTGAATTAGATTATGTAGCTTATGAAACAGATCCATACTTTAATTTAGATATTCCTAAATTCTGTCCAGATATTCCTAGTGAATTATTAGATCCTAAGGCAACTTGGACACATAAAGATCAATATGATGAAACAGCTAAAAAGTTAGTAAAAATGTTCGAAGAAAACTTCAAACAATATGAAAATTTCCCAGAACGTGTAAAAAAAGCTGGACCTCATTTAGACTAAACAAAAACTCTGCTAAAAAAGCAGAGTTTTTTTAACGGATTTTGATAGCATTTTTAAGTCTAGGATAAACCACCACAAAAGCAATATAACATAATATTAATGTAGGTAAACAATAAACTATATTATATGTAAAAGAATACACATAAACATTCATACCTTCTGGTGCATACATACCAAACAACCATGCTCCTGAAGCAAAATGAGACAAGAACTTTAATATCATCGTAATAATAATACCCCAATAAATACTTGTATTCTTTAACTTGGTATTAGGAAATAAAGCAGCCAAACCGACAATAGATACAGGTACCAAATAATCTAGTATCACTGACCAAGGTCCATAATAAACAGCCATTCCTAACGCAAATTGAATAATCGTAGCCATAAATCCAACCAACAATCCATAACCAGGTCCCATTAAATAACTAGATAAAATAACAGGCAATAAATCAATAGAAATATTACCACCCTCTGGTTGTGATGGAATAAAGCTAAAAGCTAACTGTAGTACCACTTGTAAGGCAATAAACATGGCCATATAGGACATTGTTTTTGCGTTTAATTTGATTTCTAATTTTTTTATTTTTCCTCCTTTTTGGAGCCAACAAACAAAAAGCTTTCCAGAATAGGAAAGCAAAAAATCTATTTGCACTCTCTACGCTGGCATTATCCAGTTCAGATCATAAGGGATAAGATTTTCATCTTTCTCAGCATTAGCACCCCTGGCTCATAGGTATTATATACTATTTCATATATAAATCAAGTTTTTATTGTTTTTCCCATTAATTTTTAAAGTAATTAATGATATAATATTTTCAAGGAGGATTTTATACATGGCAAAAGTTATTGCAGTTAATGCAGGTAGTTCTTCATTAAAGTTTCAATTATTTGAAATGGATGATGAAACAGTTATTACATCTGGTGTAGTAGAAAGAATAGGATTAGAGGATTCAGTTTTTACAATTAAGTATAATGGCGAAAAGGATAGTCGTACATTATCTATTCCAACACATAGTGAAGCTGTTGATATGTTGTTAAATACTTTATTGGAAAAGAATATTGTGTCTTCTTTGGATGAAATTAAAGGTGTTGGACATAGAGTTGTTCAAGGTGGTACTTATTTTAGTGAATCAGCTATTATTGATGATGATGTTGTCGCAAAGATTGATGAATTAAAATCTTTAGCACCTTTACATAATCCAGCTAACTTAACAGGTTATTATGCTTTTAAAAAAGCGATTCCAAATGCTGGTGCAGTTGCAGTATTTGATACTGCTTTCCATCAAACATTGGAACCTCGTTGTTACGTTTATCCAATTCCATATAAATATTATACAGATTATGGCATTAGAAAATATGGGGCTCATGGAACAAGTCATAAATATGTCTCACAACGTGTGATTGATTTATTAGGTAATCCAGAACATTCTAAGATTATTGTTGCTCACTTAGGTGCTGGAGGTTCTTTAACAGCTGTTAAGGATGGAAAATCAATTAATACATCAATGGGATTTACACCTCTTGCAGGTATTATGATGGGTACACGTAGTGGTGATATTGATGCATCTGTTATTGATTATTTGATTAAAGAAGTTGGTTTAGATGGTAATGAAGTTATCAATATGTTGAATAAGGAATCTGGATTACTTGGTGTTTCAGGTGTTTCTAGTGATTTTAGAGATGTTTGTGCAGCTGCTGATGAAGGTAATGAGAGAGCAAAATTAGCTATTGATATTTTCTTTAGACGTGTTATTGCTTATATTGGTAGATATTTTATTGCCTTGGGTGGATGTGATGCCATTGCATTTACAGCTGGTATTGGTGAAAATTCTGCCTTTGCTAGAAAAGAGATTATCAATTTGATTAGTGAAGCTTTAGGTATTGTGATTGATGATGATGCTAATGAAAATGGTAAAGGTGAAAGACTTATTACAAAACCTGAATCAAAGATTAAAGTATTTGTTGTACCAACAAATGAAGAATTAATGATTGCAAGAGATACAAAACGTTTATTAAATTTATAATAAAAAGGGCTTAGCCCTTTTTTAATTGAATAAATTTTCTTCAATAAAATCAATAATTTCTTTTCTAGGTGTTATAACCTGATAGATCGGTTTTCTTAAATCTAATCGTTGAATATCTATTGCTCTTATATCTGATAAATGCATACAACAATAACCGATACGATTATAATATCTAATACCAATATATTTTTCATTTTTATTGTTTATATGCTTATTATCTTTTATCGATGTACATGGAATCACTAGCATCTTATCCCCTAAATTCTTTACAACATAGCACCAATGTCCATCCATAATTTCTTTAGGAAAACCACGTCCTATATTAAAGTAAGCCAATTGATGAAAATGGGGTATTTTCCACATATGTAAGTTTTCTTGATGACAATAATAATATTCTAATTGTTTGGTTTGTTGTAAAATACTATAACTATATTTATTACTATCATAACTTGATAATGATAAGTGTTTTAATGATTGGTAGATATGATCTAAATGATATTTTTTATTCATATAATACCTCATAAAAGCTTATCTTTGATACAACTCATAATTTCATGACGTGGTGTTAATACTTGATAAAATGGTTTTCGCAAATCAATTCTTTGTATATCAATACATTTGATATCGCTTAATTGTAAACAATATAAACAATTCATATGATTAACTTTTATCGGCATTTCATAATGATGAATATATTGATGATTTTTAAATATAGTACATGGTATAATTAATACTTTATATTTCATATCTTTAACGACATAACACCAATGTCCATCCATCAACTCTTTAGGATATCCTCTGCCAATATTAAAATAAGCTAGTTCATGTACATGCGGACGATGAGATACATGATAATAAGTATGATCATAATCTCCATTTTTAACAAGATGACAATAGAAATACTCTAGTTGATTCGTTTGATATAGTAAACTATCCGTATATCTTAAAACATCATATTTCCCTGTTTTCTCTAATTCTATTAAAGATTCATTCATTAAAATTAAGTTTTCTTTGATACACATAAATAAAACACCTCCTAATATTTATATACGCTTTTTTTAGGAGGTTTTTCTTTTTTAAAATGAAATTTTTTTAATAAATTTAAACACATACACCATTACTACATCCAACTTCCATAATTTGATGCACTAATAAATTCATTAATAATTGATAATCCTGATTAATAATCGTCGGCTCCACATAAAGAATATTATTAAAATCTAATAGCCTATTTTTTAAATCAATAGCTTCATTAACACTATCAAATATACCACTAAACACACGATTATTTACTACAAATCCATGAGAATCAAACCTATAGCCACCAATAATAATACGGTCATATTTTAACACTAAAGAATTAGCAAATGTTAAATCACCTTTAGAAATATCATAAAGCAAAACATTATCTCCATGAGCAATCAATTCCTCTTGTAAATATAGGCAAGCCTGATAAACCAATATATAATCACTATGAGTTAATATTAAAACACCATCTTCTTCAGGTATAGATGATAACCATAATTCTAGATAATGTATATATTGTTTAAAATGATGGGTAATGATTTGTCCCTTATACGGACAAATCATTGTATAATCAAATGATTTAAGTATATCTAACAATGAATAAGTAAAAGAATCTTTATTTTGTACATAATAGTATCTGGCCTCTTCATTCCATAATTGATGTAAATTTTTTGTAGAAAAAACATGGGAACTAAATAAAATCTTCTTTTCTTGATGATATATGAGTATCATATCATTAATAACCTGTAATAATAAAGTATGATGATCTAAAGTCATGGTTTCATTTTTATCAATAATATGTATAGGATTAGAAATATGAAGATTCAAATAATCACTTATTTGATGATTGATAATGAGTTTCATATGAGGATATTTTTGGCATAATGATAAAATAGCAGAACTATGATATTGATGAGTAATGATAAAGTAATCTGGTTGTCGATTTGATAATAAATGAATAACTTGTTGAAACCATTCCTCATTAATAACATCAATAATGACAATTTGATTGTCAATAATTATATATGAATTGCAATAATTCTTTTTTATACAATAGATTGAATTTGTTAGTTGCATTTTATCACCTTCATACTAACTTTACATGTTTTTTAATTATTAATCAAAGAATATGCAAAAAAACATGAGCAAAGCTCATGTTTATATCGTAACTTTAATGGTTTCACCATCAGGTCCTGGTGTTTCACTAAGATATTTTTGAATATCTGATCTAATTTGTGGGTTGCTGGCAACACAGTTTTTAACACTTTTTACTTCACCACTAACTAGGGCATCAGCAAAGCCAGCACATCCTGGATAACCACAGCCACCACAATTAGCATTTGGTAACATACTAGAAACAGCTTCAACACGTGGATCATCTTCAACTTTTAAAAATTGATTAGCAACACCTAAAACGCATCCAGCTATCGCACCAATAACCGCTAAAGCTAATATTGCACTCATATCCATTAATTGTTTTCCTCTTTATGATGTGAGTTCATAGTGCAACCAAAATTACCACATGCACTACATTCCTCCATATCGTCACACCCTTCTGGTTTTGGGGTGTTTTTATTTAACAAATATGTACCTATAAATATGGCAATCATAATTGCTAAAAATATTATTGCATAAATACTCATTAAACAATACCTGCGATTCCCATAATGGCGCAAGCCATAATACCTGCTGTAATTAAAGCAATTGGAGCTCCTTCAAAACTTTCAGGAACATCAGCAATATCTAATCTTTCACGAATTGTTGCAAATACATAAATAACAATAGCAAAACCAATAGGAACTGCAAGTCCAGCAACAGCTGCTTCTATTAAATTATAACCAGCAGAAATATTATCCAAAGCAACACCTAAAACAGCACAGTTTGTAGTAATCAATGGTAAATAAACACCCATAGATTTATAAATTTCCGGACTTGTTTTCTTTAAGAACATTTCTACAAATTGTACTAAAGATGCAATAACAAGAATAAATGTAATTAAATCTAAGTATGTAATTTCTAATGGAACTAATACATAATAATAAATGAAATAAGTTACAATAGATGCGACAAATATAACAAAAGTAACAGCTAAGCCCATATTTAAAGCATTTTGAGGTTTTTTAGATAACCCCATTAATGGACAAATAGCATAGAATTTACTTAATACAACGTTATTAACAAATGTTAAGCTGACAAATAAACCAATTAATTCCATCCTACTTCACACTCGCTTTCTCTACTTTTTTTGCATTATGTTCTTTTCTAACTTTAAGATATTGAATAAACGCTAAAATACATCCCAATGCAATAAATGCACCAGCTGATTGTGTAAATATACCAATCGCATAATCTGGGAATAATTCAATATTGAAAATCACTTGGGTAGCATCTAATGGATTATATAATGAAATACCTCCAGTACCAAGAAGTTGTCTCACAAAAGAAATTACAAGTACTGCAAACAAATAACCTATACCCATGCCTAAAGCATCTAAAATAGAATCAATAACCCCATTTTTAGAAGCAAATGCCTCTGCTCTACCTAATATAATACAGTTAACAACAATCAATGGAATAAACACACCTAATGAATTATATAATTCAGGTGTATAAGCATTCATAATCATTTGTACACATTTAACCAATGTAGCAATAATAACAATATAAACAGGTATTCTTATTTCATTAGGAATAATATTTCTTAGCAATGAAATAATAATGTTACTCATCATCAAAACACAAATTACTGCTATACCCATACCAACAGCATTGGTAAGTGAAGTCGTTATTGCCAGTGCTGAACACATACCTAATTGTAATACAAATATAGGATTTTCTTGAAATATACCTTTTTTAAAAATATCAAATTTCTTCATACCAATACCTCCTATTGATAATTATCCGCAAAATGAGCAGCACAATTGTCAATAACTCCTAAAACAGCACTAGATGAAATCGTTGCTCCAGAAATTGTATCAATATCACTACCAATATCACTACCAACAATTGAACTTACAAAAGCCTCGTCACCAACTTGAGATCCAAGACCTTTTGTCTCTCCACTTAAATCAGTAACTATATACCCTTTATAAATACCATCATTATCTAAACCAATTAAAAATGTAATAGGTGTTGATGAAGAATAACCATAAACACTACATTCATAAACATAACCTGAATCCCCTGCTTTATAAACAGCTTCAATACCTTCATAATCATCTAAATCAGTGGATTCTTCTTCAAATTCTTCTCCTGGATAAATTTCTTCCAAGCTTTCTTTTACAGTTGCAATGGCAGCTTCTTGAATAATAGGATTTGTTTGTGAATAAACAAAAGACATAATACCACCTGAAATACCTGCAACAATCGCTAGGAAAACGGTTAATTTTACTATCTTAGACATATCTTTAACCTCCTATTTCCGCTTGTTCAAGCGCACCTTTAATAGCATTTACAATACCAGTAGATGTCTTTGTAGCACCTGTTGATACATCTATATCATCAACATCATCACTATTTAAATTACCACCAAAAACTGTTTCAACAAAGGTTGTAGCTACATCTGCCTTAGAAGAATCATTTGGTACTTCACCATTCTCTATCAAATCTTTACCATAACCTGCTGTTTCACCAGCATATTCTAATACTTTAACAGAAGTAATTGTATCACCATCAATTTGCACAGCTACTTTCATTGATGAACCAAACCCAGAAACTTCCATAACATAACCATCATCAGTAGTTTCTACATAAGTCCAGTCAGCTTTATTAGCTTCTTCTTCAGCAATTCTTGCAGCTTCTTCTGCCTCTTCTTTTGCAGCCAATTCTTCAGCTTCTACTTCACTTTTTATCGTATAACTAATACCTGCAACACAAACAATAGATACAGCAAGTACAGCTACAATACTTAACCACTTTTGAGCAATCTTTGTATCTATTCTACCTAAAATCAATGAATCAATCAAAGGTGTTAACATATTCATGATTAAAATTGAAAACAACACACCTTCAGGATAATTAGCTTTCAAACGAATAATCATTGTAAGAAATCCTAATCCCACACCATAAATAATTTTACCCTGTGGACTAGTAGGTGATGTTACAGGATCAGTAGCCATAAAGAATGCTCCAAACATCAAACCACCTAAACATAAATGATAAAGTGGATAAGTTAGTAAATCCAAACCATTAATCACAGCAAAAACTTCACTTAAAATGACAACAGTCAATAAATAAGAAACAGGAATTCTTGCATCAATCACTTTTCTAAGAATCATGACAATCCCTAAAATCAATAACAAAATAATACAAGTTTCACCTAATGCTCCTGTATGACTACCAAAAAATAAATCAGTCAAAGAATAAGTAAATCCTTCTCCACCAAGCCAATTGGTAGCAGCCATCATCGTAATAGGCGTTGCAGATGATGACACATCAACACCAGAAGGTGTTGCAGTCGCAATCAAATCTGAACTAAAAGCCAAATGAGCCACAACACGACCAACTAAAGCTGGGTTAAAAATATTTTGACCAAAACCACCATAAACCAATTTTCCTAAGAAAATTGCAATAAATGATGATATTCCAACAACATATAAAGGTGTTCCTATAGGTAAAGTCAAAACTAAAATAATCGCTGTTATCCAAGGAAAACTGCTTTTTAAATAATCCAATATATTTTGTTTGTGCATATATGCCCAAACAATCTCTGTAGCAAAAGCTACAACCAATGAAACCACAAACATCAAAGCTACTTGAATAAATGGTTCATTAGATAAGTAATTATAATAATAATAGAACAATGTATAAGCCACAATCACCAATAAAGCAATCGTTAAATCACGCATAATACGCTGTGTTGAAAGTTTTTGACGATAGTTTGGTGATGTTCTTTGTAATGTAACCTTCATATATACCTCCTATGCCTTCTTTCTTCTTTGCGCCAATTGATAACGACGTTTAGCTTTGGCAACCATATCTGTTACTTCTATCTTACTTGGACAAATATATGTACACATACCACATTCAACACAATCAAAAACATTTAATTTTTCAATCAAATCAGCATCTCCTGCTTTTTCAGCTTGCATAATACGTACTGGTTGTAAATGTGCTGGACAGTGTAATGTACATTCCCCACATTTTAAACAAGGCAAAGGTTTAATATTCTCCTTCTTTAAAACAGTAATAGCATTACTATAAGTACAAATCACAAATGTATCATTCATAACTGATTTGCCCATCATAGGTCCTCCACCTAAAATAAAGCCATCTATTTCATCATCAATGTAACCACCAATTTTATCAACAATATAATTCACTGGTGTACCAACTGCTACATCAACATTTTGTGGATTTTTCAAGCCATTACCTGACATTGTAACTACACGTCTAGAAATACATTCACCATTTCTAATACCTTTTGACACTGCAATAGCTGTTGCAGAATTATTCACTATAACACCTACTTCAGCAGGCAAACGATCGTATGTTTTCTTTGTGATTGTTTCTACAAGTTTTCTCTCCCAACCCATAGGATAACAATCTTCTACTTCTACAGGTGTAATATCACTATAGTTCTTAGCTTCTTCTACTAATAATTCAAATAAATCAGGCTTATGTTCCTTAATCGCAATGATTGCTTTAGAAGCTTCAGCTGCTTTCATTAAGAACTTTGTACCATCAAACAATGCTTTAATATCACGTTTCATTGCTAAATGATCACTTGTTAAAAAAGGTTCACATTCAACCCCATTAATAATAATAGTATCAATACTTTTAGGATGACCATACTTTAAAAATGTTGGAAAACCCGATCCCCCTAAACCTACAATGCCTAATTCTTTAATAGCATCAACAATTTCCTCTTGCTTCATCTCATCTGGATTTTCAATATCAATAGCCTTAACACGTTCATTTTTATGATCGTTAATAATAGCTATATGTTGTTGTTGTCTCTTTGAAGCATGCATCCTTTTTTCAATACCTTTAACTGTTCCAGATACAGATGCATAAATAGGAACATAAACACTTTTTCTAACTGCTAATTTTGTCCCAATACAAACATGATCTCCCTCTTTAACAAGAACATCAAAATCTGTAGCCATACCTACAACCAAAGGAATATAAACAACATCAGGATCTTCAATAGTTAAAATTGGCTTATCCTTTGTCAAGCCTTTCTGACCATCAAGCTTTGCTTTTGCTATGCCAGATAAAATACTCATATTATCCCTCCATACTCCTAATATTTCCTTCCTATTATAACACTTAAAAGTTAATTTGAAAACAAAATTTCATGTTAGTTTTTTCACACTAAGTTTTATCATAAATCAGCTATATTAAGTTTTATCATAAATCAGCTATATTAAGTTGACAAATCAACTTAATATATTATAATTAAATAAAGGAGAATCATATGAACGAATTTGAACAATTTTCACTTCTATTTTCACAAAGTGAAAAAAAACTACAACAACTTAAAAATCATGCATTTGATACTTTAAATATTAAATCCTCAGACATTGCTTATATTCTACTACTCAAAAATAACCCCACTGGATTAGCAGCTAACGAATTATCAAAATATAGCGGCTATGATAAAGCACTTATTTCACGTATCACCAATGAATTATTAGAAAAAGATTACATATGTCGTAATCCTAACGATGCTCATAAACAACGTGGTTATCGTTTAATGCTTACTAATAAAGGTATAGAATTTAGCAAAGATGTTGATCTAATAATGAAACAATTACAAACCTCATTTGAAAAAAATATAGCTAAAGATGATCTAAAATTATTTTATCAAACGATTCAAACAATAGCTAAAAACTTACAAGAATTACAATTAGAAGAAATGAAAGAAGGTTAAACTATGTTTAATAAAATAAAAGAAAACACAAGAAATATTATTATTTGTCTAGGAGAATTTATCATTGGTATCTTATTATTTATCAATCCTGTTGATTTTACATCTAATATTATTATTGTGGGTGGTATATTACTTATATGTATGGGTCTAGGCAATATCATTGCTTATTTTAGAAAGGAAGTTAGTTTATCAAATCGTGGTTTATCGACAGGTATTATTTATATTTTATTAGGTGGATTTTGTATACTTCAATATCAATGGTTTATCAACACTTTTACTGTTATTACGATGTTATATGGAGCAGTTATGTTAGTGATTGGCATTGATAAGATTCAATGGGGTGCTGATTTAAAAAGAAGCAAAAGAAAGTATTGGTATTATGGTATTTTTGATTCATTTTTAACGATAGTGTTAGCTATTGTTGTACTAGCTAGTTCCTCTTTAAATAGTGATATTTTGTGGATTATTTTAGCTCTATCATTAGTAGTGATTGCGATATTTGATTTAGTTACTATTATTTTAGGCGCTAAGGAAAAATATAAGGTAGAGATTGTGGATGAAGTTAAAGTAGAAGAACCTGTAGCACAAGAAACCACTGAAGAGAAAAAAGAAAAGGTTGAAGAAGTTAGTGAAGATGATGATTTATTAATCAAAGATTTTATTGATACAAAGGATGATAATCATGAAGAATGATTATAAAAAATATGTTTACTTTGGCATTGTTTTTATGTAGTTTATAATTTGCCTGGTATTTGGGTTTTAGCTGCTGTGACTATTGGTGGTAGTATATTTGGAATATTGGGTATGTTAATGGATATGAATACAAAAGAATTAGATCTTAATGAACTATTTTTATATATTTTCTAATTGAGCAAAATAATGAAATACCAAATATTAATTGTTATAATGCTATCGGAGGGAATGATATGATAAAATGTATAGTATGTGATTTAGATGGGACACTTATTAGATTTAATGATACAATAGAAGAAAAAACATATCAATTACTAAAAGAATGTATGGATAAAGGTATTGAATTTATTATTGCTACTGGTAGAGATATTAATATGGTGATTGATGTATTAGATGCTTATAATTTTAATTTAGATTGTGACTTAATTTTAAATAATGGAGCTCAATATTGTAATAGAAAGCAAACCATTAATGAGATATATCCAATGGATAATGAAGCTTTTATTAAAGTAGCAACTATTTTAAATGATTATGGCTATTTATTAGCCATACATACCAATCAAGGTAAATATTCATTTGTGGATAAGGAAACATTTTGGGATTATCATTACACTCTACTTACAAAAAATAATCCTAATATCGAATTACCTAAGAAAACTTTTACTACAAGAGAAGGTTATTTAAGGGATTTACATTATGCATCAAATGCTCAAGAGATAGTTGATAAAGGTATTAAAGTATTAAAAATAGATGCTAGACATAAAGATGTTTATTCCATTCAAGGAGTAAGAGAACAACTTAATATTGATCATTTAGATATTTCTTCTTCTTTTGAAGATAATATAGAAATTACTTCTGATACCTCTAATAAAGGATTATTGTTAGAAAAAGTTATTCTAAATAAGGGATATCAAAAAGACGAAGTAGCTGTTTTTGGTGATGGTGAAAATGATGCACCAATGCTTAAAAGTTTTACTTATTCTTTTGCCCCAAAAAACGCCTCAAAACACGCCATCAATGCTGCAACATATCATCTCACACATACTTGTGAAAATGGTGCTGTGTATGAAGGATTAAAGATGTTAAAAGATATAAAATTAATATAAAAAGGAATTCAAATGAATTCCTAATTTTTAACAAGTTGAACAATGGTATCAAACTTAGCTGTATAAGGATAGCTATCAAGTGGTAACATTGTTTTTATTTTATAATATTCTCTTAATTCTTCTAAATTCTTAGCTAAAGAAGATGGATGATCACTAACTATTATAACATTCTTAATTTTTGACAAGATAATACTTTGAATCATCGTATCTGATAAACCTTCACCTCTAACTATCATATAATCAAAAGAACGTTTCTTACAATAAGTAATAACTGCTTCATCTACATTTCGACAAACAAATTGAACATTATTCTTATGTAATAATTCTTTGTTATCATTAGCATCACTGATATTCTCCTTACGTTCATCCACTGCAATAATATCATTATCTAAAGAAAGTTCTAAAACCCCTATACCACAATTCAATGATAAGATATCACCTTCACCAATCATTGATTGAATCATTGATAACTTAACCTCTTCTTGTATAGGATTAATTGGATAATCAGCTTTAATAGATACCTGATATGTATTATCTAAACAATCAAATGTAAATGTTGAATCACCATACAACTTTGTATAACCTCTTAAATCAAAATCCTGATATCTTGCTGTATTAATCGTATACCAAATAGCCTTAACATTAGGAATTTGACTAATACGTTTAACAGCTTCTTCCTTGATACCATCATTACCAGTCACAAATAATATTTGAATTTGATTACCAATAAGACGCATACGTATAAAACGCAAACCTTTTTTAAACTTCTCATTATAATCTCTAACATGACAATCATTAAGAATATCTTCAATTTGTTGTAAACATTCATTAATCATAGGATTTTGAGTTACACATTCATCCATTAAAGTTAAATATTTACTTTCTCTTTGATAAATACCAAATCTAACTTTACCTTGAAAATAAGTAACAGGTAAATTAACGACATCTTTATATCCTACAACTTTACTACCAGGAATAGTATTTCTAATTGGTAAATACTTTAAAGGAAGCTTAGTATACTTTCTTAAAGCATCTTTTAACAAAACTTTTTTATAAATTAATTGTTGATCATATTTATAACAAGTAAGCGAGCATCCTAAACAATGCTCGTCTTCTTTACATATCGTTGTTTGACGATATGATGATTGTTTAATATACTTTTTAACTTTTCCTTTATAATACCTTGGATTATCATTATCCAACTCTACTTCTACTACTTCACCAGGTAAGGCATTATCAACAAAACAAACTTTTTTATTAATATAACCAATACCTTCCCCATTAATACCTAACTTCTTAATCTCAATCTGAGTTACCCTCATCTTCTAATCTCCTTAAATGCAAAATATTTGTCACATACATCCCAATATAAAAGATTTCTGCAGCCCATTTAAAAACCCATAATATAATAATCACAGATGCAAGCGATCCATAAACGTTCGAAAAATTCGCAAATCTAAAATAAATACTCAATGCATAGTATAATATCAAATACAATGCACAAGCAACCAATGCTCCTTGAAAAGAATCAGCAGGATGAATATGCAAACGTGGTACTACAGAATAAATAACCATAAACACTAGTACCAATAAAAAATACAAAAGTATATGCCTAACACCTGCAAAACTATATAATGAATTAAAGATTTCTGCAAGTGGTCCTGTTAATAATACTGCACAAACACCTACAAATAAAAACAATATAAGAAATGTTACTTTAAAAGCATACATATAAAAACCTATTGCACTTTCATCTTGGTCATTCATAAACATATTTTTAGATATCTGATAAATATTACCAATACCCTTTGCAATAGTCCATAAAGAAACAATAATTGTCGCAAAAGCCATCGTATTTAAATTCCTTGACTCCAACACTTCTATCAATATAGAAGCATATTCTGCTGTAACTATTTCATTAATCATTGCTTCTAAACCAGCCATATTAACATTTAATACAGACATAGCCACTGCTAACAAAGAAAAACATGGTACTAATATCATAACCAAATGAAATGCTAAAGCCGCCGAAGCATAAGAAGGCACAACCTCTCTATAATCCTGAAAAATTTTCATACATCTATCATATAACTCTTCAAAATCATATTTACTTAATTTCAATTTCATCTTGTTGCCCTCCCACAAGAAAAAAACTAATCTTTCTCTTCTTACTCTTTCTCATGCAATATTTCTAATTGTAATGTAACAATTCGATTTTTATCAATTTCCTTAATCGTTAATAAACAATGATTAATCTTCAATACTTGATTTAATTCTGGCGAACCACTACATTCACCTAAAACCAAACCACCAATCGACTCAAAATCATCACATTCAAAATCCGTACCACACACTTCATTCACTTCATCAATATCTAAACTACCATCCACCAAATAAACATCATTACCTAAATCAACAATTGAATACTCTTCTTGATCATATTCATCATCAATTTCACCAACAATCTCTTCCACTATATCTTCCATCGTTACAAGACCACTCATAACGCCATATTCATCTAAAACAATAGCCAAAGATACATGTTCTTTACGCATTGACTCAAATACATCTGAAATATTATTAAATTCATATACTACAAATGACTCACGCATAAAGTCTTTAACATCAAAATTCTCTTCATCAATATCTTTAATTAATAAATCTTTGATATGTAAAACACCAATAATTTCATCATAAGATTCCGAATGAACAGGAATACGAGAAAATTGTGAAGTTCTAACAACTTCCATTAATTCATCATAAGTAATCTCATCACTCACACTTTCTACATGTATTCGAGGTGTCATAATTTCTTCGATATCTGTATCACCAAATTCAAATACATTATGAATCATTTCTTTCTCTTCTTCTTCTAAAACTCCTTCTTCATGTGATACATTCACAATCGTCTTCAAATCTTCTTCTGTCATTGATGGACCACTATCTTTATCACCACCAAGCACATGAATAAAAAATCCTGAAATAACATTTAAAATATAAACAATTGGAATAAAAATAACATTTAAAAATTGAATAATACCGCTAAGCATAAAAGCAATACTTTCTGCATTTTTAGTTGCGATAGATTTAGGAGTAATTTCACCAAACAACAAAATAGCTAATGTACATACCCCAGTAGCAATACCAACACCAATGCCTTCATTACCTAATAAAGATATCACAAATGATGTTGTTAAAGAAGAAGCTCCTATATTTACAAGGTTATTACCTACTAATATGGTACTTAATAGGCGATCCTGATCTTCTAACAAATTCATTACTCTAATAGCTTTTTTATTTCCTTCATCAGCTAAAGTTCTTACTTTAATTTTACTTAAGCTCATAAAAGAAGTCTCACTCATCGAAAACAAACCTGACAATACAAGCAAAAATAACAATATAATAATCATTACTATCTGGCTCGAGTCCATTTAAACAAAAACACTCCTTTTACATTAAATTTAATATATTTTAACACATTTACAAATATATAGGAATCATTTTGGTTGAATAATATCTATTTTAATCTTTATGTTGATATTTTTCTAACCAATCAATGAATTCTTTATGTTGTTATGTTGTTTTTTTCTTTGATTTAGAAAAAGAATAGGAAATACAATAGCACAAATTGCTATAATACCTAGAAAAATGGTTATAAGAATTTGAATAACAAGTATCAATTTCCTCACCTCGCTTTCATTATAAATGAAAACAATCCATATTTCAATGTGAAAAAGTGACAAACCAAATCGTTTGTCACTTGTTTTTAATTTCACAAATGTTAAAATGAAAAAAAATAAGAAAAGGAGAATAAAAATGGCAAACAGATTTGTATTAAATGAAACAAGTTATCATGGTAAAGGTGCTATTAATGAAATTCCTAATGAAGCTAAAGCTAGAGGATTTCAAAAGGCTATGGTTTTTTCTGATCCAGATTTATTAAAATTTGGTGTTACAAAAAAAGTCACTGATTTATTAGATGAAGCTGGTATGGCTTATGAAATTTATTCAGAAATTAAACCTAATCCAACAGTTGAAAATGTTCAACATGGTGTTACAGCTTTAAAAGCATCAGGTGCTGATTATATTATCGCTATTGGTGGTGGTTCTTCTATGGATACTGCTAAGGCTGTAGGTATTATTGATAAGAACCCTGAATTTGCGGATGTTAAGAGCTTAGAAGGTGTTGCACCTACTAAAAATCCTTGCACTCCAATTTTTGCCGTACCTACAACTGCTGGTACAGCTGCTGAAGTTACAATCAACTATGTTATTACTGATGTTGAAAATGATCGTAAGATGGTTTGTGTTGATGTTCATGACATTCCTCAAATTGCTTTTGTTGATCCTGATATGATGTCAACAATGCCTAAAAGTTTAACAGCTGCTACAGGTATGGATGCTTTAACACATGCAATTGAAGGCTATATTACTAAAGGTGCATGGGAAATGAGTGATATGTTCCATCTTAAAGCAATTGAAATTATTTCTAAATCATTAAGAGGTGCTGTTGATAATACACCTGAAGGTCGCGAAGGTATGGCTTTAGGTCAATATATTGCAGGAATGGGATTTTCAAATGTTGGTTTAGGATTAGTTCACTCAATGGCTCACCCATTAGGTGCTTTATATGATACACCTCATGGTGTTGCAAATGCTATTATCTTACCAACAGTTATGGAATATAATGCTCCATATACTGGAACTAAGTATAAAGATATCGCAGAAGCAATGGGTGTTGATACAACAGGTATGAGCCAGGATGAATATCGTCAAGCTGCTATTGATGCTGTTAAGCAGTTATCAAAAGATGTTGGTATTCCTGCAGATTTAAAAGAAATCGTGAAAGAAGAAGATTTAGATTTCTTAAGTGAATCAGCTTTAGCTGATGCTTGCTGTCCTGGTAATCCAAGAGATACAAGTGTACCTGAAATTAAAGCTTTATATCAATCATTATTATAAGAAAAATAACCTATCATCTAGATAGGTTATTTTTTTATGCATCTTTATGCATAATATATTTAAGCTTGAAGTAAATTAAGCTATTCATGAAATCGTTTCTTTCATCAATGGTAATATCTTGAGAAGTTGCAATCTTATCAATGATAATACTATTATCATTGATTAAAGCATTAACTGCATCATTTTCATGCGTCATATCTATAAGATAATCATGAAGTTTATTTTTTAAATCACTATCATTAAATATAGCATAATTAAAATGATTCTTTTCATCAATAATATTCATGATATTTCTAGCTAATAATTCTCTTTCAAAACGCATTATTCATCCTCTTTTTCTATTTGAATATGAATAGAAGAATCTTCTACTTTAATATCTTTAATAGCATCATCAACCGTTGCAAATAAAGGAATATCTACAAGTTCTTCATTCACATCTTCATTGTCTAACTTTACTTTAATTCCCATAATATCTGCCTCCTTGAGATATTATATCAAACCCTATTCGTCTTTTGAAGTATTAATTTTTAATAACTTAAAGATTTCAACAATAACTAATGGAAGTAATACTAAACCAATAATTTCTAATATATTATTAACTGGTAAAACTGGAATAGAGAAAACACTTCTAAATTGTGGTATTAATAATATCACAAATACCAATGAAGCAGCAGCTAATTCAGCAAGTAATAACATTTTATTTTTAAATGGATGTGTTGTAAAGATCGATTTCTTATTATTTCTAATATTAAACACATGCACCAATTCTGACATAGCCAATACAACAAACGCCATCGTTTGACCAATCTCCACACGTACAACTTCACTTGATAGCATTACACCATTTTCATAAACAGTAGGTAAATCAGCTTCTGGAGTCGCTAAACCAATAAGGAATGCTGCTAAAGTAATCAAACCAATCATCAATCCTTGATAAGCAATACGCCAAGTCATACCCTTAGAAAATATACCCTTAGTTTTTAAAGGTTTTCGTTTCATCACATCATCTTCAGCAGGATCAACGGCTAAAGCCAAAGCAGGCAAAGAATCAGTTACTAAGTTTATCCATAAAATATGTATTGGTAATAATATTTCAATCAAATCCATATCAATGTTATAACGAGATGAAATCCAAGGTGTCAATAAAATAGCTAAGAACAATACCACAATCTCACCAATATTACTTGATAATAAGAACTGAATAGCCTTTAAAATATTATCATAAATAACTCTACCTTCTTCAACAGCAGATACAATCGTTGCAAAATTATCATCTGTTAAAATAACATCTGCTGCTTCCTTAGAAACATCTGTACCAACAATACCCATAGCACAACCTATATCTGCACTCTTCAATGCTGGAGCATCATTAACCCCATCACCTGTCATCGCAACAATTTCACCTTGAGATTGCCATGCTTTAACAATTCTTACTTTATGTTCAGGAGAAACACGGGCATATACTGCATAATGACGAATATTTTTTTCTAAATCTTCCTGTGACATTTCTTCAAGTTCTGCACCTGTAATCGCTTCATCATCATTTTCTAAAATACCTAATTCTTTAGCAATCGCAATAGCAGTCATCTTATGATCTCCAGTAATCATAACCGTCTTAATACCTGCACTCTTACAACTATTAATAGCGACTTTGACTTCTTCTCTTGGTGGATCAATCATACCAACCATACCAACAAAAATAAGATCCTGTTCTAATGCATCTAATTCATCATCACTAGGAAGATGATCTAAAATTTTATAAGCCATAGCTAATACACGCAAGGCATCTTTAGCCATGATTTCATTATAATGATCTAATTGTTGTTTAAAAGCATCCATATCATCATGAATAACACCATGATCTATATAACTTGAACAATGAGCATATAATTCATCTATACCACCTTTAGTATAAACAATATATTGATCATTTACTTGATTGACTGTTGTCATTAATTTACGATCTGAATCAAATGGAATCTCAGCTACACGTTGATATTCTACAGATATATCACTACTATAATTCAATTTCATACCCATATCAATAAGCGCTGTTTCAGTAGGATCGCCTGTTAAAGTTTGATCAGCTGCTACTTTCGTATCATTACATAACATGGAAGCTTTAATCAATATATCACATTCATCACTGATTTCATCTATATCCTCTAAAGCACTAATATGACCATTATAATAAACTTTCTTAACAGTCATCTTATTTTGTGTTAATGTCCCTGTCTTATCAGAACAAATAACAGAAGCACTACCCAAAGCTTCAACAGCAGGAAGCTTTTTAATAATTGCATTCTTCTTCACCATACGTTGAACACCAATTGCTAAAACAATTGTTGATACAGCAGCTAAACCTTCTGGAATAGCTGCAACAGCTAAGCTTACAGCTGTCATAAACATATCAATGACATCTTTACCATACAACAAACCAATACCAAAAATAACCACACAAATAACAAGACATGCAATACCTAAAGTTTTACCCAAATCATTCAATTTCTTTTGTAAAGGTGTCTCATTACTTTCTGTTTCATTTAAAATATCAGCAATCTTACCAACTTCAGTATTCATACCTGTTTCAACAACAATACCTTTACCTCTACCATATGTAATCAATGATGAAGAAAAAACCATATTCACTCGATCACCAATACCAACCTTCTCATCATCAATCACATCCACTGACTTATCCACAGGTACAGACTCTCCTGTCAACGAAGACTCCTGAGCTTTTAAATTAACTGCTTCAATCAAACGCATATCAGCGCCAACGTAATCACCAGTTTCCAATATAACAATATCACCAGGAACCAATTCCTTAGCTGGTACCACATTTAACTCTCCATTACGCATAACTTTAGCCACATGAGCACTCAATTGTTGTAAAGCCTCTAAAGATTTTTCAGCTCTATCTTCTTGTGCCACACCAATAATCGCATTCACTACTACAACAACCATAATAATAATTGTATCAGTAATACCTTCTCCTTGCAGCGAACCAACAATACCAGATACAATAGCTGCAATAATTAAAACAATAATCATAAAATCCTTAAATTGATTCAAGAACTTTACAAGTAAACTATCTTTTTTAGCAGCTTTCAATTCATTGAATCCATACTTTTCCTGATTCTTAGAAACTTGTTGATCAGTTAAACCATTTTCTTCATTAGATTTAAAATTTTCAATAATTTCTTCTTTTGTTTGATTAAACCAATTTTTCCCCATTACTTTTCATCCTTTCTTCATATATCTTATTAACATAAAAAAGCAAGATGTTTCAATAAGATACATAGTTGTATATTATTTGAAACTCTTGCTCACCATTCAGGTTACTAACCATGCAATTTCTTGCCGTGTTGTTGATTAGTAGTTTATAAGCTACTCCATTTCTGAAGATATATTATCATAAAAATAAAATTGCGTAAATTTATTTTTTGATATTTCTCTAGACATTTTCGCTTATATGTTCATTAATCGAGCGTGGAATAGTTACTTCAAAGGTGGTCATATGATTTTCGCTAGTTAGTTTAATAGAACCACCATGTTGTTCTACAATTGTTTTTGAAATCGATAATCCTAAACCTGAACCACCAGTTGAAGATGATCTTGATTCATCTAAACGATAGAATTGTTCAAACACCAAATCTATTTTATCTTTAGGTATCGTATGACCATGATTCATAAATAATATATGTGTATGACTTTCATCTTCATATGCTTCGACATGAATCGCACTATGTTCATCTCCATAATAAAATGCATTTTTTAATATATTATTAAATACTCTAGCTATTTTATTAGGATCAGCATAAAACATCATAGATTCATCAACTTTAATAAGTATTTCTTGATTTTTTTGAATGAGAATAGGAAAGAATTCTTCTTTCATTTGTTGTAAAAGCATAGATAAATTGATTTCTTCTTTATGTAAAGGAGAAGATGATTGATTGATTTTCGCAATATCAAAGAATTCATTAATAAGATTTTCTAAACGATAAGCTTTTTCTAAAGTAGTGTGTGTATATTCTTTGCGTTTTTCTTCTGTTAAATCATTATTTTCATCTAATAAACATAAATATCCTATAACTGATGCTAAAGGTGTTTTTATATCATGAGCTAAATAAGCAATCATATCTACTTTATGTTGTGCTTCTTTAATGGCTTTTTGTTCATTTTCAATACTTTTAAATTTTAAATCATTCAAATCATTTTCTAATTCTACTAAATATTCATCTAAATGAATACGTTGATCGTCTTTTTGAAACAAAATCTTCATCTGTGAAAAAACATTAGATATTTTTCTAATAGCATACATTTCCACCAATAACGAATTCATTAATAAAACAACCAATAATACAAAACAAATAACCATAGACTTATTCTGTAATAAAAAATGCGCAAAATTCCAACCAATAATATCAGCTACTGTATCCACAAATGCCCCATTATAATACTTATCCATAAAAGTCATAAATAGTGCCATAATAATAACAGTTATCAAAGCAAATATTACATGCATTTTTAATATTTCATATTGAAATTTTCTAGTATAATTTTTAGCCAATTTTATAACCTACTCCCCATACTGTTTGAATATATTTAGGATTTTCTGCACTATCGTGCATTTTTTCTCTTAAATGACGAATATGAACCATGATTGAACTACTAGAATTCGTATAATATTTCTCACCCCATAATTCCTGATAAATCTGATCAGCTTGCACTACTTTTCCTTGATTAATACAAAGCATCCAAAGAATTGAAAATTCAGTCGGCGTTAAAGATAAGACCTCATTATTTAAAATACATTGATGATTATCCTTATCAATTGTTAAACCACCAATCGTAATCATATTTTCTTTTTGTTTATTAGACATCATTTGATATCTTCTAAGCTGTGCTTTAACCCTAGCCATTAATTCTAATGGCCTAAATGGCTTAGTCACATAATCATCTGCACCTAGAGTTAAACCAGTAATTTTATCAATTTCTGTTTCTTTAGCTGTTAACATAATAATAGGAAAATCATATTTTTCTCTAATTTTACTACAAATTGTTAAACCATCAATATCTGGTAACATAATATCTAATATTGCTAAATCTATGGTTTGTGTTTCTAAACATTTAAGTGTTTCACTGCCATTATAAAATTTAAATACATTAAAATTTTCATTTTTCAAGTATAATTCAACAAGATCTGCAATTTCTTTTTCATCATCAACAACTAAAATATTCATTTTTCTCACCTACTTTGCATTATATTACAATATATTTATGAATATCTTAAGAATTCCTTAAAAAATTTTGTGAAAAATTATCTTTATTCTAAGTGTGATAAGGATTTTTTATTATTTTTTATAACAGATGATAAATTATAATAAATATTTATTAAAAGTTTTATTTTTTATTTCATCTTGTGTATAATAGCGACTCGAGGAGGATTTTATTATGGAATATATTGAAAGAGTTTTAAATGAAGTGAAAGCTAAGAACCCAGATCAGCCAGAATTTATTCAAGCTGTTGAAGAAGTATTAGAAAGCTTGGAACCAGTGATTGCTGCGCATCCTGAATATGAAGATATGGCTATTTTGGAAAGATTAACAGAACCTGAAAGAACTTTAATGTTTAAAGTACCTTGGGTTGATGATGAAGGTAAAGTAAGAGTTAATAGAGGATATCGTGTTCAATTCTCTAGTGCTATTGGACCTTATAAAGGTGGATTAAGATTCCATCCAACAGTAAATTTAGGTATTATTAAATTCTTAGGTTTTGAACAAATTTTTAAGAATTCATTAACTACTTTACCTATCGGTGGTGGTAAAGGTGGATCTGATTTTGACCCACAAGGTAAATCTGATGGTGAAGTAATGCGTTTCTGTCAGTCATTCATGACTGAATTATATCGTCATATCGGTCCTAGCGTTGACGTTCCTGCTGGAGATATTGGTGTTGGTGGTAGAGAAATTGGTTATTTATTTGGTCAATATAAGAGAATTAAAGACGCATATGAAAATGGTGTTTTAACTGGTAAAGGTATGCCTTATGGTGGTTCTTTAATTAGACCTGAAGCTACTGGTTATGGTGCTGTTTATTATGGAAATGAAGTATTAAAACATTTTAATGATACATATGAAGGTAAAACAATTGCATGTTCTGGTTATGGTAACGTTGCTTGGGGCGTTTGCTTAAAAGCTAGAGATTATGGAGCAAAGGTTGTTTCTATTTCAGGTAGAGATGGTTATGTATATGATCCTGATGGTATCGTTACTGATGAAAAGATTGATTTCTTATTAAAGATTAGAAGTTCTAATGATGTTAAATTAAAAGATTATGCAGAAAAATTTGGTTGCGAATTCCATCCTGGTGAAAAACCTTGGGGCTTAAAAGTTGATATGGCTTTCCCATGTGCTACACAAAACGAAATTGGTGAAGAAGAAGCTAAATTATTAGTTGCTAATGGTGTTAAATATATCATTGAAGGTGCTAATATGCCTACTACTCCAGAAGCTATTAATTATTTCTTAGCTAATGGTGGTACATTAGGACCTGCTAAAGCTGCTAATGCTGGTGGTGTTGCAGTATCTGCATTAGAAATGTCTCAAAACTCAATGAGATATAATTGGACAGCAGAAGAAGTTGATCAAAAGTTACATGATATTATGATTAGTATTCATAATAATTCAGTAGCTGCTGCTGAAAAATATGGTTTAGGCTATGACTTAATCAAAGGTGCTAATATTGCTGGTTTTGAAAAAGTTGTAGATGCCATGATTGCTCAAGGTATTTATTAATAAATAAATGGTTCACAAACGTGAACCATTTTTTATATTTCTTTAATTAATTGACAATAAATATCAGCAGCTTTATTGATTTGATCAATACTACAATGTTCATTTCTCATATGAGCTAGTTTATATTCTCCTGGGCCAAAGCCAATCGTTGGTATACATAAAGCTACAGGCGTAATGGCATTAGTCCCAAAATCCCAAAAATCAAATTTATCTACTTCTGCTTGATAAACTTTTTCATAAGCATGTATTAATGCTTGTGTTAATGGATGTTCTTTTTCAATGATCCATGGATCATGCATTGGTTCATAGTATAATTCTTTCCCCTTCCAGCTTTGATGGATGAGTGTTCCTACTTCCCAAAAAGCATCTTTGCCTGCAATCAAATCATTCATTTCATTTTTAACTTGATTTAAACTTTCACCCAATGCTAAACGTCTATCTAGATAAATCGAACAAGCACTTGGCACTGCATTTAAAGATGCAGATATACAAGATATATCAGATAAAACAATGGTACCATGAGGGCCTTCTTTATACAATGATTGATTGAGTTTTTCAACACGTTGAATAATTTCAGCCATTTCATAAACAGTATTCTTTCCTTTTTCTGGTGCTGAACCATGAGCAGAAACACCATGAGTTGTAATACGTATTTGTGCTTTACCTTTATGTCCTAAAGTAATCACATTACCACTAGGTTCACAAATAATACAATAATCAGGTTTTACTTTTAATTCTTCATACAATAATTTTAAATTAACACCATCACAATATTCTTCACAAACAGTTCCTGTCACATAAACTGTTTTATCTTCTAAATAACCTAAATCTCTTGCTTTAGCCGCACCATATATAGCGGCACACAAGGCTGATTTCATATCTACACTGCCTCTACCCCATAAATAGCCATCCACAATATTACCAGAAAAGGGTGGCTGTTCCCACAAATCTTCATCGTTCACTTCAACTGTATCCATATGACCATCAAAGTGAATCACAGTCTTACCACTACCAATACGACCAACTACATTACCTATTGAATCAATATAAGCTTCATCATATTGTAACTTTTTCATCTCATTCACTAATAAACAAGCCATTTTTTCTTCATCATCCGAATAGCTTCTTGTTTGTACCGCCTTTTGGGCAAATGCTATTAAATCATTCATTCTAAAACTCCCTCCGTATTAATCACTAATATTTTTGAATTTTGATCAAACTGAATTGTTTGGTCATTGTTTTCTAACAAAGTTTCTATAAGTCCTAAACCTACTGCACCAGATTCTCCCGAAGAAAAACTAGGATCATCACCGATTGGATTTAAAGCACGATACATACCTTTTAAAGTGATATCATCATCACATTTAATAAAATAAGATGCATAAGCTTTTAATATAGGCAAAGTAATCGGATTAGCTTCACCACAATTAAGTCCAGCCATGATTGTTTGCGGGTGCCCACCGATTTTCACAATTTCATCATTTTTAATTGATTCATAAATACATGCACAACTAAATGCTTCGATAATACCAATGATTGGTAGATTATCATAGTAATGATGTAAATACCATGTAATCCCACCCACTAAGGAACCCACCCCTGCTTGTAAGAATATGTGTGTTGGTTTTTCTTGCATTTGGATTAATGCTTCATGGATTAGTGTTGAGTAGCCTAATATGATGTTTGTAGGTATGTCTGTATAATGGTCTAATGCTGTATCTTGTAGTAGGATATAATCATTATTAGTAGCATAATCATAAGCATATCTTACAGTATCATCATAATTCATATTTGTTACAATGACTTTTGCTCCAAAAGCTTCAATCGCTTTTATTCTTCTTTCCTCACTACCTTGAGGCATAAAAATAATAGCTTTTTGATGTGTTTTATATGCATACCAGGCAACTGCTTTACCATGATTACCATCAGTACATGTTACAAAAGTATGGTTGCCTTTGATTTGACTGGCGGCATAACTAACGCCTAAACCTTTAAAAGCATTGAGATGAAAACGATAGCTTTCATCTTTAACATAAATACGTGAAACATGATATTTTTTAGCGAGTTCTTTTAAGTCATGTAGTGGTGTTACTTGATATTCTTTCATAGATGTATGAAATGCATATACTTTATCAAAATCTGTTGGCAGATTAATGGTATATGACTTTTTTTGATTTTTAAATATTTGATAATTCAATTTATCACTTCCTTTTATAATATTATATTCTTATTCAAACTTAATAATATAAAAATATCATCAAATAATAGCAATATATAAGCAAAATGAATGAACATGTTCAAAATATCATTGTGTTATTTACAAAACACTAACTATTTCTAGAATACTATTTGCAATTTTTTCAAAGTAATCATACTGTTACTAGTTATCAAATAATTTATAAGTTTCATTTTTAATGATAAAAAGAATGCAGCTATTTAAGAGGGTTAAAAATAGCTGCAAAAATAATCTTATATTAGAAATCGTATGATTTCTTCTGGCATTTGAATGAATTGTACATTTAATATGGCATTATTTAAAGCTTCAAAGCTAGCTCTTTCTATACATTGTTCAATCTCCATTGATACTTCATGGAATTTGCTTATCAATAAATTTTTTAAAGTTTCAGCTAATGACTGTGTGCAATTAGAATAAGTTTTTTTAAATCCTGAGTCTTCGCCTTTTTGAAAACTCTCAGCTCTTATTTTCTCCATTTCTACATAGTTTGCTTTGTTTTGTGCATCTTCTAAAAATTCTGCATACTTGTTAGTACCAGTTGCTAAATAATCTTCGTGCATTTTTATCAGCTCCTTTATCTTTTTATCTGGTTCCAAATAAGGATACGGATAATCATTTTTTAATAGATACCAGAATTGTTCAGTAAATGTTAATGTTTCCTTACCGTTCAGGTAATTTTCTAAATATGTCATTGTATATAACGTAGATGTAAGAACATCACCATCATAGCGTACATTGCTGCTATCTATTTTCTTCATAATATCATCTTTGAAACCATTAAAATGAGGCAATGGATTGCCAAAGTAATAAATTTCCTGAAAACATGGTTTTGAATCCTTATAAGATACACCACGTTTTATCTGTTCCTCAGACAATCGATTACCATAAGCACTCATGCGTTTTCTACCTTCAAGATTGAGATCATAATTTTGAAATTCAAAATTAAAACCTAGGCCTTCATTATCACTTACGAAAGTATCAAGTTCTAATTGCTTATTTGTAATAGATAATATATACGGCTTTGAATTTTCAATCGTAATCTGATCTATTTTACAGCCTTTTATATCTTCACACAGTCGTCTTAGAATGTCAGAATTTTTATTTAAAGCATGATGTAGAAACAAATCACTGCGAAAGCTTCCATATATACCTTGCTTAGAAATTTCTTCTTGAACTTTAAGATAATGACCATTCATGTACTGAATATAGAATTCACTAAAATTCTCCATAAAATCCATCCATAATAAACCCTCCTATTATTTATATACGCTCAAAAGTGGTCATTTTTCTTTTTTAAAATTGAATTTTTTTTAAAAATTTTTAATAGGAGAATACTTATAAGTATTATAACACGAATATTCACGATATGCAATTTTTTTGACATTTAAATAAGATAAATTGTCGCAAGAATTGTCATTATTCGTATATTATTCATTTTTAATATTTCATGAACTATCTATTTATCAAATAGATTATATTTTGAATTTCTGCAAGTGATAAAGTCAAAGCAAATATAGTAATGTTGTTTTGAATATCATTTAGGCAAATTCATTTATGCATATTTATTTTAGAAAAGCAAAGTGATAACTGCGTTGTCGTTCACTCTTCAGGTAATTGTTTTAAAGTATCTTCGCCTGTTATATATTTCAATACTTCAATAGCTGCCTCTTCAGGTCCTTTGTGTTCATTACCTTTAATACCAAGTCTTGTACGTAATTGTCCAACCTTTATACCTTGATCAAACATATGTTTGAAATAATCCTGTAATAATGGTTCTGTTTGTTCACGTCTTTGGACTGGTCCAAATGGATTGGCAAAATAGCTTCCTACCAAACCATATTCCGTTGTTGTTCCCTTAGCCATTCTATTACCTGCTCTAAACACCGTCAATGCTTCATCAACACTATCAAAGAAACTTAAAGCCTCGCCACCTTCTTCATAGTTATTAGCATATAAGAACATATCAACATCATGTTTAGCAACCACATCTTTATAATCCGTAATTGGTATCACAATTCTAGCATTCACTTTATCAGGATTGACAAAGACTGATCTATCCAATTCCTTAAAACTATAACCAGCATCTAAATCATCCAATCTTACAAAAGCGCCTATTTCAGTACCTGATGTTTTCACAACACCATTTTCATCCAATGATAAAACACCCATATCATCATAAATCGTCTTTAAATCAGTAATATAAGCTGCGCCATAAACTTTAATCTGTTCAATCGTTTCACTCTTACCAGCACCACTATCACCCATAACCACAATATTCTTTGTATCACCATTATGAAGTGTCATTTGTACCATAGCTCCGTGAATTGGTAATTGACCATGATTAATCTTTTGTACATTATGCAGTGTTAAACACATCTTCTTCATATAACCAAAATAATCAAACTCATCACTTGCTGAAAGTAAAGCTACAAGCATATCATTCTTTTCATCCTGATAAAAAGCTTGTTGTTGTTTACCATCTTCATAACCATAAACATAAATCAAATCAGGCTTTTGACTACGATATTCAGCTTCATCTGCCAAATCAAACAAATTACATAAGGTAATTCCTTGTGCCATAAACTTCACGTTAAAATAAACAAAACACAACAAATCGCCAACTTTAGCAGGATAACAAAACCATGAATCGCTATCAAACTTTAAATCTTCTAATGGATTTGTCTTACTTTCAGGAAAAACACCATCACGTTTATTTCGTCTTGAATGCGTAATAAATGGTGGATGAATAACCACTGATTCAATAAATGGAATTTCATCTAGATTACGATATTCATAAGGTAAAAATGGGCGCATATGTGTAACTGTTAAACCAGCGTTGACACCAGCTGTAATTTGACGTAACACCTTATCATTTTTACCTAAAGCGTTTTGCATTGAACGATAAACTTTTAACACCAATTCTTCAAAATCACTTTGGGCATCCGTAAATTGTACATTTTGATAGCCATCTCTTCTTGTTTCATTAAAAACAACAGCATATCTTTGTAATCTTCTCCAATATAAATATATATCTTCAATTAAAGCAATAAATAAATCTCTATCATCAAAATAAGCAGCCTTATCAGGTCTAATACTAACTAATTCATCAGCATTCATAACCAATAATTGCTTAAATACAGATTGAAGATCTTTTAATAAATCAATATCATCTTCTTGAATACCGTGAAGATAACCATAAATGGTTGTATCTTTCCTTTTAATATCTTTTATATATTTTTCTAAAACTTTTGCAAATGATTCACTTTCAATCAATTGACAACGGCTTTGACAAAACTCTTCTGAAAAATTAAGGATTGCATTACCTCTATTAATACTAAATTTATATGACATACTTTCATTTCCTTTCATTAATTTTGCAACATCATATCAAAAAATACATCCTTTGACTACTAAAATTATAAATGATAGCATTTACATTTAAAAAAGTGTTCTTAAAACACTTTTAAGAACACTTTTCCCACCACATCTTCGCCAAAATCCACATAACCAATAGCACGAGAGTCCAAGCTATTATTACGATTATCTCCCATCACAAATACTTTACCTTCAGGAATATCATAACTAAAATCATCATTACCTTCCATATCTTCTAATATATAATCCTCTTGTAATAATTCACCATTACGATAGAGTTGATTATCAATCATTTCAATATGATCTCCTGACAGTCCAATGACTCTTTTAATGATTTGTTCATCTTCATATTGCACAATCACAATATCATTATAATCAGCTTCGCCTCTTTTATAGAATACTTTATCTACTAATACAATATTACCATTATAGTAAGTAGGTTCCATGGATGAACCAACAACTCTAGATATTTGAACAAATTGTAAAATTATAAATGTTACAATAACTGTTATCACTATGACTTTAATATATTCTAATATGGTATTTTTGATTTCTTCTTTATTCATTTTTCATCACCGAAGTTATTATAACACATTATCAGTGATCATTTAAACGAGTTCTTAATTTTGTGACGATTTTCTTTTCTAATCTTGATACTTGAACTTGGGAAATACCTAGTATTTGTGCAACTGTTTCTTGATTATACGCTTCATGGTAGCGTAAATATATGATGGTTTTTTCTTTTTCGTCTAGTTTTTCCATTTCGATTTCTAATGCTAGTTTTTCAAACCACATGGTATTACTTTTATCTATGAGACGATCTTCTACTTGAATGGTAGAACCATCTTTTTCATAGATTGGTTCATTGAGTGATGTTGGATAGTAAGAAGCATCTATGGCTTCAATAACTTCTTGTTTATCAACTTTTAAGTATTGTGCTACTTCTTCTACTGTTGGTTCTTTGTTTGTTTGATTTTGTAGTATTTCTTTAGCCTTGTTGATTTTAATGTTCAGTTCTTTTAAGGAACGAGATACTTTGATTGTGCCATCATCTCTAAAATAACGTTTAATTTCACCCATGATAATAGGAACTGCATAGGTAGAAAATTGTACATCATAAGATGTATCAAAATTATTAATAGCTTTCATTAAACCAATGCATCCTATCTGAAACAAATCCTCTTTATCATAATAACTATTCTTAAAACGATGAACAATAGACCATACTAAACCTAAATTATCATTCACTACTTCTTCTTTTGCCTGTTCATCCCCTAAACGGACACGTTTAAGAAGTTCAATCGTATGTGACGTTGCCACAATGAAGCTTCTTTGTGATAATATATTTTGTCCCAATATTAACAACACTTTCAATATCAAAACTATCAGCTAAAGTTTCAATAATACTCATACCCATCCCCGTATGTTCCGTTTCTTTAGCTGTTGTATAAAAAGGTTTTCTAACTGCTTCTATATCTTCAATACCTTTACCAAAATCCTGTATAATTAAAGTCATCTTATTTTCTTCAATTGTCATTTTCATAATCACCTGACATTTTTCATTATGGCCATAGCCATGAATAATAGCATTGCTTACTGCTTCAGATACAATGGTTTTAACTTCAATAATTTCATCAATGGTAGGATTTAGTGGTGTTAAAAAGGCAGCTACTGTAGTACGAGCAAAATTCTCATTATCCAATATAGCACTAAATGATACTTCCATCTTATTCATAGCTTCCCCTCCTTAATATCCTCCATCGACTTAAAATAAGGCATAATCTTAAATAAACCCGTTAATTCAAATAAACGATAAGTAACACTATTTAATCCTGTAATCATCAAGATACGTTGATCATTTTTTAATTGATTATAACGACCCAACACAAGTCCAATCCCTGAACTATCAATCATTGTCGTATCACTAAAATCAAAAATCATATCTTTATGACTATTTTCAATTAAATCATCCAATTGTTTGCGATAACTTCCTACATGACTACTATCAATTTCACCATGAAAAGAAACAATAATAAAATAATCATCTATTTCAATATTCATATCTATTTCTCCTTACTCGCCCATTCTATAACAAATCTAAATAAAAGTTAATCCATTCGACAAAACTAGAACTATAACATCAAAATTAGAATAATTATCCTTTTATTTTCATATGTTTTTTTTGAGGTGTAAAAATGTTTAAAAAAAAATACTATGTATAATAAAATGTACCCTGTAAAATGGACAGTTAAATAAAAAAGAGTCAAGTGTTG
>JAJQFG010000126.1 GCA_021201315.1 Erysipelotrichaceae bacterium | reverse complement strand
AACTTTTTTTCACTTTTAAAGCATTCTAGTTATCTTTTTTTGGCAAGTTAACGGTATAAAAAAAACATGAGCTAAAGAAATGCGAATCTCTAAAGTTCATGCCATTGGGAACTTCTTAAGAAGTTCCTATCTTACTGTAATAAGTTGTAAATAATTTGTTGTTCCTTCTACACCAGGAGTACCACCAGTAACAAGAATTTTTTCACCAGCTTCAATACCATGTTCTTTAGCTACGACTTCAGCTAAATTCATTAAAGCTTCTTTTGTATCCATATGAGCCACAGTACAAGAAGTAATTCCCCAGTTAAGCGCTAATCTCTTAGTCGTCTTATCAAATGGCGTTGGTGCAATAATTGGACATTCAGGTCTATATCTTGACATCTTCTTAGCTGTATAACCAGATTCAGTATAAGCAATAATAGCTGCAATATCAAATCTATTAGCGATTTCTACTACTGACATACAGATAGCTTCACTAGGATCTTTCGGTGCTGTTTTTACAGCATCGTCATGTAAAGCTACATAATCTAAAGCTGCTTCTGTTTTTAATGCAATCTTACTCATTGTTTCTACAGCTTCTTCTGGATATTTACCTTGTGCTGATTCACCTGATAACATAATAGCATCAGATCCATCAAATATCGCATTAGCGACATCAGAAACTTCAGCTCTAGTAGGTCTTGGGTTTTCTTGCATAGATTCAAGCATTTGTGTTGCAGTAATAACGACTTTACCAGCTGCTTTACATTTTTTGATAATATCTTTTTGGATTAATGGTACATCTTCAGCAGGTATTTCAACACCTAAGTCGCCTCTGGCAACCATAATACCATCAGCTACTTTTAAAATGTCATCAACCTTTTCAACACCTTCACTATTTTCAATCTTAGCAATGATTTGAATATTAGGCTTTCCATGTTCAATTAAAACCTTCTTAATATCCAAAACATCCTGAGGACGTCTAACAAAAGATGCCGCAATATAATCAACATCCTGTTGACAACCAAACACCAAATCAGCACGATCTCTAGCTGAAATAAAATCAAAACCTAATTCGATACCTGGAACATTGATACCACGTTTATTTTTTACAACACCATCATTAGCACATACACAAACAATATCAGTGCCATCTACATGATCAACCATTAATTCTACTTGTCCATCATTTACAAGAATAAATCCCCCAGTTTTAACATCTTTATATAAATCCTTGTAAGTGGTAGTAAAACGTTTAGATGTACCTACAATATCTTCAACGCATATAACACAAGTTTGTCCTTTTTGAAAACCAGTAGCTCCTCCTTCAAAATCACCAGTTCGTATTTCAGGACCTTTAGTATCCAAAAGGATGGCACAATTTGTTCCTAATTTATCATTAATCTGACGAATTAAATCAAATTTTCTTCCATGTTCTTCATGAGAACCGTGAGAAAAATTACAGCGCATAACATTCATCCCAGCTTTAACTAACTTAGTCATCATCTCTTCTGAATCAGAAGCTGGTCCAATTGTACATACAATCTTAGTTTTCTTCATTTTATCTTTTTTCATTCACTTAATCTCCTATACCCTATTAATAACGAATCTTTAATACATCTTCATAGATGCCTTTATCATATTGACGTTTATGTCCTAACACTTCAGTAATAGGCAATCCAACAATTTCACTACCTTGTTGAGAAATACAAAGGCCACCTTTACCTTCTTCTAATAATTCAACAGCTTTAATACCCATACGAGTAGCTAAAACACGATCTCTTGCAGTAGGACTTCCCCCGCGTTGCATATGTCCTAATACATTAGCACGTGTTTCAAAACCAGTAGCTGCTTCAATTCTCTTAGCTAATTCATGAACATCTGTAATATGTTCAGTAATAACAACCAATGCATGTTTCTTTCCGGTAGCTTTAGATTGTTTTAAAGCTTCGATTAATTCGTTTTCATCAAAGCCACTTTCGCTTGTGATAATATCTTCAGCACCACAAGACAATCCTGCATAAACAGCTAAATCTCCGCATCTTCTTCCCATAACTTCAAGAATAGTACATCTTTGATGAGAACTAGATGTATCACGTAACTTATCTAAAGCATCAACGATGGTATTCAATGCTGTATCAAAACCAATTGTAAAATCAGTATCAGGAATATCATTATCAATTGTTCCTGGTAAACCAATACAGTTAATACCCATCTTTGTTAAAGCTAAAGCACCTTGGTAGCTACCATCACCACCAACAACAACTAATGCTTCCATGCCAACCTTTTTCATTTGTTCAATAGCTTCTTGTCTAACACTTTCTTCTTTAAATTCAGGGAAACGTGCTGACTTCAAGAAAGTACCACCACGATTGATAATATTACGTGTACTATGGTTGTCAAATTCGATAAAATCACCTTCATGTAAACCTTTATAACCTAATCTAACACCATAAACTTTAATACCTTTATTCAAGCAAGTTCTTGTAACAGCTCGAATAGCAGCGTTCATACCAGGTGCGTCTCCACCTGATGTTAAAACACCAATACATTTTACCATAATTATTCTCCTCTCAATTCATCCGAATTATTACTTAAATTGTAACATAAAAACTTCTTAGATTCTATACTTTTCGTTTAATGATTACGTTAAATCTTGCATTATTTCTAATGTAAGTGTTTGTATTTTTGAAATAATAGCTTTTGCCTTCATTTCATCGCCCTTTCTTAAAGTATAGACCTTTTTTAAATCATTATAACCATAAATACTTGTAAAGAACGTTGGTAAATGATTAATTAATCGATAAGATAATATCGTTAATAATATTTCATCTCTTGACCAACCAGTCACATTTTCTTCACCTAAACTATCTAATAAAAGATAATCAATCTTCATAATTTCTTCTAAATCATTACTTTCATTAGTAGAAAAGCTTGACTTTAAATCAATTAAAAATGTAGGAAAATGAATAACACCAATATGATGATTTTGTCTTGCTAACTGATTCATCATACCACACATTAAAGTAATATTGCTTAAAGGATCATCGCCATGTAAAAATAAACCTTTATCAGTTGGATGATCAACATATTTAAGTATCATTGTAAGTGCCCTTATATTATTAGGTGGAAGTTTATCAATATTTTTAACAATATCCAAATCAAACAAATTAGTTAATAATAACTCCTCATTCATATTACTTGTAAACTTTTCTAATAGTTCTCTTTTATCCTGTAACTCTTTTCCTAATTCACAACTTTCCATTTCCAAAACAACTTGACCATCATAATAACTTAATACTTTATGCATACCGATACTTGCTTTAGGACACGACTTTAAAGACTGACAGTTTTCACACATCTGACTATCTTCTTCATAATCCAAAAACTCTACCCAATAATCATTCATTATATCACCATTAAGATGGTGTGCTTGTAAAAAAGACTTAATGTTTTTATTCTTAGATAAGCGTAAAATACTTTCTTGTTTCATTTGTGAAATATCTTGATATTTCACTTCACTACTCACTTTAATCATACACTACCACCTTTCAACTTATATAACAATGACTTAACCTCCTCATTATCAATATCTTCTACTTCTTTTATCTCCTTCTTTTCTTCAACAATATCATCTTCATGCATAAGTTCTCTATAAGCATCCATAGCAGTTTCAATATGTTTTCTTGTCCATGAAGAGCCAATTGTTTCTAAATAGCGTTTAGACAAACGATTATCATTTTTACCTAAAACATATTCTAATAATACATTAACCACTGCTGGTTTTAACCCTAATTGATTCATCAATGTTTCTACAATCATTAAATCACGATAAACAGGTTCTTTACCACCCTGTTTATCTTTTAATAATTCATAAGGGGTAATACTATCCAAATATTTCATATGTAATACTAATGGAGAGTCATTGTTATCACTGGTTTGATATTGTAAAGGTTGCTTATGATATACTTCACTTAAAGTTGATTGTTTATCTATATCATAATATTCTTTAATCTTATTTTTTAATATTTGCTTATTAATACCCTGTGATTCCATCGATTCCTTTACAAAACCTGCTAAAGTTAAAGCATCCACATGATATACTTGTGCTAATTGAATAACATATTTTTCATCTTCATTGCTTAGTTTTTTACGACTAACCTGATAATCCGATAAAGTTTGATAAAACAATTCATAATCATAATCCAATTTCATATCATTATTTTTTTCTTCTGGCATATCTTCATTATATTTAAGCATACGACCATTTTTGATCTGATTAATTGTAAAAACATCTTGAAATTTAGCAGTGATTTCTTCATAGTCATTGGTATTTTCATGATAAACTTTAAAATATTGGATTGTTTTTTTTAAATCATCTGAAGATAAAGATTCTTCTAATAATGATGTTAAGATTTGATTGTGAAAGAATGCTTTTAATGATAGTGGTGACATGAGTTGAAAGATATATTGGGTTATATTATCTTGATATTTAACATAGGTTTTTAATAAACCAATGGCTTCTAATGATCTTAGTTGTTTTTCTAAATCAACCATACTAATGGTTAAAAAACTAATAAGTCTCGACAAAGAAGAAGACGTTTTGGTCTTTTTCATACGTTTGCCTTCTACATGAAGCATCATATATAAATGCACAGCTTGGGATCCTATTAAAGGTTGATATAGATAATAGAGTATATCATTTTGTATTTCATCGAGGGGATAAAATATCTCACATCGATAAAAATCACTCATGTACAATTTCACTATTTAAAATCCTTTCTATATTTTGATATAAATCTTCAAAGCCTAATGTGTTGTCTAATATATAATCAGCTTTATTTTTCTTTTCTTCAATTGACATTTGTTGTTGCATAAGATGTCTTGCTTCTTGTTTATCAATATGGTTACGTTTCATTAAACGTTCACACTGTGTATTTTCATCAACATATACTACAATTATCTTATCACAAAGATATTCAAAATGTGCCTCATATAGCAATGGAATATCCAAAAAGATAACATCCTGATGACATTGTTGAATCTGTTTTTTCATGGTACTAGATACATAAGGATGGATAATATCTTCTAATTGTTTTTTCATCCTTTGATCATTAAAAACGATTTTTCCAAGTTTTTGACGATCTATATTTCTATCCTCATCCACACATTCTCTAAACATCTCTTTAACTTGATAATAACTTCTTTCTCCTTTATCTAAAGCATGATGAGAAATTTCATCAGCATCCAAAACAACATATCCTTTTTGTCTTAAATAATTAGTAACAGTACTCTTACCACCTGCTATAGAACTTGTAATCCCTATGACTTTCATAACATCATTTCCTTTGCTTTTTTCATAATTTTAATACCTTGAATCATATCTTTATGACTATACTCTAAACACTCAAATCTATTATCTATCATACCTTGATGCACAGCTTCAATTTCGCCATAAAAATCATCAAATTCATAATCTTTTTGATAATTTTCGATTTTCCCATCTAAATATATCACTGTTATTTTGGTAGGACGATAAAATGGTGATAATACTATTTTACCTTTTTCACCAATAATCGTCATCGATGTATCATAATCACTCATAATCGCATTATGCATCATTACTTCACAATTATCATATATCAAAGTAACTTTATCATCAATATCCAAATCATATTTTTTAATATATTCTACTTTCATATCTAATAAAGGCTTTTTAACTAAATCTAAAATCATAGCAATATTATAAATGCCTACATCATATAATGCACCACCTTGTTCCTTATCAAAAAGATAACTATGATCATCATATGATACATTATAGCAAAAACTATTTTCTATAGATATTATATCACCTATAATACCTTGATTAAGTAATTTCTTTAGTTCAATAACCATAGGAACGAATCTTGATTTCATAGCTTCCATAAAAAATACATTATTATTTTCACTTATTTCACATAATTCCTCTATTTCATCAACTGATAATGTTGATGGTTTTTCTACTAATACTGCTTTATGATTAAGCAATGCTTTTTTAGCCCATATATAATGATATTTATGAGGTAAGGCAATATAGATGGCATCAATGTTTTCATCATGAATAAGTGTATCATAATCAGTATAAATATGACATTCAGGATGGTTATCCATTGCTTTTTGATATTGAGATTTTGTACCTATGGCATAAAGCTTTCCAGTTGTACTATAAGATAACCCTTTTTCAAATCTTTGGGCTATTCTACCATATCCAATAATTCCCCAATGAATCATACCTAATACCTCCTCTTTTGACATATAGGGCAAAAATAAGTCCCTCTTTGATTGATATATATCTTTTTTATTTGATGATTACAAACAGGACACTTTTCTTTGCCATGAACTTTTAATTCTACTTGAAACAAACCATGAATACCATTAGCATCAAAGCTTGAAATCGTTGTTCCACCTTGTTGAATAGCTCTATTTAAAATATCTATAGAAACTTCTCTTAATTCGTTACAACGTTTCTTAGATAATCTAGAAGCCTTAGTTCGAGGATCTATACGCATTGCAAAACATATTTCATTAGCATAGATGTTACCTATACCACTCATAATATTTTGATTAAGTAATGCACTTTTAATAGATAAAGAACTATGATGCAATAAATCATATAATTCATCTGTTGTAATATCAAAAGGTTCTTTACCTAACTTTGATAATGGTAATTGTTCTAAATAATGATCTTTATCAACCAATCTCATTCTACCAAACTTACGAGTATCTAAATATCTTAAATCCTCACCATTATCTAAATGAAAAGAAACTTGGGTATGTTTACTAACAGGCTCACTACTATTTACAATATGATACTTTCCTTCCATTCTTAAATGAGAAATAAAAGCATCATCATCCAAAATAAAAATCGAATATTTACCCAATCTATCAACTTCAATAAAATGCTGATTCACTAATCTATAAAAATCATCAATATCATTTTCTATCATCTTAGAATAATAAATATCCATACCTATAATTTGTCTTCCTAATATAAAACTTCTTAATGTTTGTCTAACCGTTTCTACTTCTGGTAATTCTGGCATCTTCTTTCCTTCTATCAAATTTATTTATTGCAAATATATATTTACTCATAGCATACTCTATGATATAATAATTAAAACTTAATCATCTTCAATATTATAGCACGATTAGACATTTTTTCATAGGAATTATCAAGAGCTAAATCTCTGAATTATTTGAATAATATATTTTAATTTATATGGTAAATTTTTATTATTAATATATATTGACTATATAGGTTAAATAATGTTAGAATACTTTCAAGAGGTGATTATGATGAATTTATATAAATTTTTATTAGATAACTATGGAGAGGATGAACCTATATTTGTAGCAGATATTGAGATACAAAATTATACATCTAATAATATTAGACAAAATATATTTAAATTAGAAAAAGAAGGAAAAATAAAACATTATGATAGAGGTATCTATTATATCCCTACTGAAACGATATTTGGTGAATCTAAGCTTATATTCGAAGATGTTCTTAAAAAGAAATATGTTTCTAATGATAATGAAACTTTTGGCTATTTTACTGGACTCTATTTTAAAAATGTAATTGGTCTTACTACACAAATGACCAACATTCCTGAAATTACTACCAATAAAGAATCATCAAAAAAACGAACAATAGAACTGAGAAGCAGAAAAGCTATCGTTAGGAAGAGTAATATTGAAATCAATGAATCAAATGCTAAAATTTTACAATTTTTTGATTTATTTAAAGACTTAACATTAGATGAGGTTAATTGTTATAAAAAGGAACTTGTTCAATATATACAAAGATTTCAATTAACTAAAGAAATGGTTATCGAATATTTAGCCTATTATTCAAATGAAGTAAAGAATCTTATGATAAGGAGTGGATTAATTTATGAATTTATATGAAAACAATGAATTGTTCCTAAACATTATTCAAGAAGCATCTGATATCAATATTGACGCTAAAATAATTGAAAAAGATTACTATGTAACATTATTTTTAAAAGATTTAATTGCATTAGATAATGACTTTATATTTAAGGGTGGTACATGTTTATCAAAAGCTTATAAAATCATTGATAGATTTAGCGAAGATATCGATTTAAGTTATTCTTTTAGTTTATTAACAACTGGCCGAAGAAAACGTATAAAAAAAGAAATTATATCTGTAATTGATAAACATCAACTAACTCTATTAAATCTAGATGAAACAAAAAGTCGAAGAGCATTTAATCGATATCGTATAGATTACCCATCATTTTTTGAATCAATAGACAGTATAAAACCAACTCTCATTGTTGAGACTGCATTTCAATCTGATGCCTACCCTAGCAATATTAAAAGTGTTAATTCCATGATTTATGATTTTCTTTATAAAAAAGGATTAAATGATATTATTGAAAAATATAATCTTCAACCTTTCAATGTTAAAGCGTTATCATTAGAAAGAACTTTAGTCGATAAAACTTTTGCATTATGTGATTATTATATGACAAAAAGAAAAGAAGCACATTCTAGACATATTTATGATATTAACATGTTATTAAAACATGTTGAATTAAACGATAAGTTATTGGAATTATTTTTAAAAGTAAGAGAAGATCGCAAATCACTAAGTATTTGTCCTTCGTCTAAAGATGATGTTATTGTAAGTGATGTATTAAATGATATAATAACTAGTAAATACTATGAAGATGATTATAACAATAAAACATTACAAATATGCTTTAAACCTATTCCTTATGATGAAGTTATTCCTTCATTAGATAAAGTAAGAGTATATTTAAAAAATCATATGCAATAAGAGGTAAGATATTGATCTTACCTCTTATAATGTTAGTTTACCTAATTCAGTTGTAGCTGCTTTATGTCCTTTTTGAGCAGCTTTTTTAAAGTAATAACAAGCTTTTGTATAGTCTTGTGCAACATATTCTCCGTTTTTATACATTAAACCTAGATTATACATAGCATACATACTATCATAACTTTCAGCTTTTATAAATAATTCATAAGCTTTTTGATAATCTTGTGGTACGTCCACTCCATTACGATAAATATTACCTAAATTGTTATAAAGAGAACTTCTATTATTTTTCATAATAGAATCATCTTTTTCAACAAGTGCTACAGCTTTAAGATACCATTCACTAGCCTTTTTATAATCTTCATTGACACCATAACCAAAATCATACATCGTACCTAATTGAAATAAGGCATAAGCATCATTTTTAGAAGCAGCTTGCTTAAACCAGTAAAATGCTTTATCATAGTCTTTTTCTATATATTTACCAATCTTATGATAATAACCCATATCATTCATAGCATTGATATTTCCTTGATTAGCCGCCTTTTCATATAGTTCAAATGCTTTGGTATAATCTATATTGATGCCTTGACCATAAAAATACATTAGACCTAAATTACGCATACTGTTAACATGACCATATTGAACAGCTTTTGATAATAATTCAAAAGCTTTAGTATAATTCTTTTCTACACCATAGCCAAGACGATAATTAGCACCTAAGTTGCCATATAAAAGACCTAAATTGGTATTTCCACCAATCGTTTCATGATTCGTTTCGACTTGTTGAATAGCTTTTGTATAACATTCATTAGCTTTAGTATAGTTTTTTGCAACATATTGACCATAATCATGCATCAGACCTAATTGATATATCGCATAAGTATCATTTTGAGCTGCTGCCTTTTCAAACCAATAAAATGCTTTTTGATAATCTTTATCAGCATATTTACCTATCTTATAATAAAAACCAATATCATCCATAGCATTAACATTTCCAGCAACAGCTGCTTGTTCATATAATTCAAAAGCCTTATTATAATCAACTTCTACACCTTGACCATACAAATACATATGGCCTAAGTTTCTAGCTGCATATTCTTTATCATACTCTAAGGCTTTATTTAATAATTCATAAGCTTTTTGATAATCTACTTCAACACCAGCACCATTACGATAATTATTACCTAAATTATTATATAAAGTGCCTAGCCCATTATCACTAATATAGTTATTATTATTTAGAATTTGTTCATAAGCTTTAATATACCAAAAACTGGCTTGTTGACCATTTTGCTTAACACCTTCGCCAAAATCATACATTAATCCTAACTGATACATACCATAATTATCATTCAAATCTGCTGATTTTTTGAACCATTCATAAGCTTTATGATAATCTTTATCAACATATTTACCATGTCTATAATAATAACCCATATCATCCATAGAATAAACATTACCAGCATAAGCACTTTGTTCATATAATTGAATGGCTTTTGTATAATCTTTCTCAACCCATTCACCATAAAAATACATACGGCCTAAATTTCTAGCTGCATATTCTTTATCATATTCTAAAGCTTTACTTAATAACTCATAAGCTTTTTGATAGTCCTGTTCTATACCATGACCTCTACGATAATTATTGCCTAAATTATTATATAGAATACCTAAATTGTAATCTGAAATATCAATGTTTCCTTTCTTTAGTTCTTCAATAATTTGAAGATAAAAACTATTCGCTTTTGTATAACTTTTAGGAACACCTCTTCCAAATTCATGCATTAATGCTAAATCAAGTGTTGAACTAATATTTCCAGCATTAGAACTCTGTTCATATAATTGATAAGCTTTTTGATAATCCAATGAAACTTCATAACCATAATAATACATTTCAGCTAAATTTCTAGATGCATATTTTTTATCATATACAAGAGCCTTATTTAATAAATCAAAAGCTTTTTTATAATCCTTTTCAATGCCTCTTCCATGTAAATAATTATTACCTAAATTATTATAAAGAACCGCTAAATCATTATTATTCAAATCACCATCAACAGTTACCTGCATATAAGCATTTAAATACCAAAATGTTGCCATTTGATCATTTCTATGAACGCCTTCACCAAAATCATACATGAGTCCTAACTGAAACATACCATAAGTATAATCATTTTCTGCTGATTTTTTAAACCATTTAAAGGCAGTTTCATAATCTTTCTTATCATAATACATCATACCCATATTATATAATGATGCTCCATCTTTGGATTGTTGAGGTTCTTCTTTTATTGGTTCTTCAACCAATGTTTTTTGGTTAACTAATCCTAATGGATCATTGTATTTTCCAATTTGATAGAGTTGTGTTAATTTTTGTAATGATTCATCATGTCCTAATTGGCCTGCTTTTTCATAAAATGCTATGGCTTTTTCATTATCATTATTTTCTGGATAATCGTCATAAGAAACAGATGCTGTATATATGTTGATGACTTGTTCATTAGCATAATAAAGGTTTCCAAGTTCATATAGACTTGTTTGATAGATTTGATTTTCTTCATTATTTAATGATGTTTTAGATTCTAAATCATTGATGATTTGTTGATAATAGAAAATAGCATCTCTTTTTATGTTTTGTTGTTTTGAGATTTTGGCAAGTTTTATTTGTATTTTTATATCATTGGTATAAATAAGTATATCCTGATATATTTGTTTTGCTTTATCGATTTCATGAAGTTCTTCATACCACTGTGCCAATTCATAACCAGCTTCCATATTGCCTGCTTTATAGGCATCTTCATACCATGATAAAGCTGTATCGATATCTTGATTTTCAGCTCGATAACATTTTGCGAGTATATAAGCGATATCATTAATAGATGAATAATCATTGTTCAAAGCTTTTTCTAAATAAGTGATAGCTTTTTGATAATGGTGTGTTTTGCCCTCAAAATTAGCAGCCATAATGCCTAATTGATATAAACAATATGCATTATCATTTTCTGCACCCATTTCGTAATAAAGTATCGCTTTTTGATAATTATAACTAGGATTATGCTTATCAGCACATAAATCGGCTACTTTAATCATAGCATCTATATTGCCATCATTAGCTGCAAATTGATAATATTTAACTGCTTGTGATAGTAAATTTTGACGTTCATATAAATCACCTAATAAATAATAAGCTGCTTTGTATTTCTTATTGATAAGCTTTAACAGTTTCTTTTCAGCCGAATTGTAACGACCATTATATATTTCATTTCTAGCCTTGTTAAGTAAAGTCTCATCACTTTCAAACATATTGAATCACATCTTCCCCTTTAATCGTTCATATTCTTCACTCATAAAACCTTTATCAGCAGCTTGCTTATAATAGCTTAAAGCCTTGTCAAGATCCATTGGTACAAACAATTCATTTTCATAGGCTTTACCCATAATAATTAAAGAATTCTTCTGTCCTTTATTAGCTGCTTCTTCAAAATATGTGATAGCTTTATACGGATCTTTTTCAACATATTCTCCATTATTATACATTAATCCCAAATGATACATAGCTTCACTATTTCCATAGTTTTCTGCTTTTAAGAATAATTCATAAGCTTTCTGATGATTTTGAGTAGTACCTTTTCCCTCATAATAATGTAAGGCCAAATTTTTATATAAAATACCCATATTAGTTTTACCACCCATATCATTATTTTGAGAAAGATTATCAATGGCTTTTTGATAATAACTATTGGATTGTTGATAATCTTTTTCGACATACTGACCAGAACCATACATCATTCCTAATTGGAACATAGCATAAGTAGAGTTTAACTTAGCTGACTTACTAAACCATTCAAATGCTTTTTGTAAGTCTTTTTCTATATGCTGACCTTTTTTTAGATAGAAACCTAAATCATTCATAGCAGATGTATTTCCTTTATTGGCTGCTTGTTCATAGAGTTCAAATGCTTTAGCATAATTTATTTCAACACCTTGACCTTTAAAATACATTAAACCTAATTGACGCATACCATAAGCACTACCATAATCAACTGACTTTGATAATAATTCAAAAGCTTTTGTATAATTTTTTTCTACACCATTGCCAAGTCTATAATTAACTCCTAAATTACCATATAAAAGGCCTAAATTGATTTCACCTATATTTTCGTGTTTGCTTTCTGCTATTTCAATAGCTTTACCATACCATTCATTAGCTATTACATGATCTTTTGGTACACCATTACCATAGTTATACATTTGCCCTAATTGATACATACCATAAGCACTACCTTCATAAGCTGATTTTTCAAACCATTCTAATGCTTTTGCATAATCTTTTTTAACATTTTTTCCTGTTTTATAATAAAAGCCTAAATCATTCATAGCAGTAGTATTACCAGCATTTGCTGCTTCTTCATAAAGTTCAAAAGCTTTAGCATAGTCTATTTCAACACCTTGTCCATAATAATACATATGGCCTAAATTTCTAGCAGCATATTCTTTATTATATTCCATAGCCTCATTCAATAAGAATAAGGCATTCTCATAATTTTGTTTAATTCCTGTACCATTACGATAATTATTACCAAGATTATTATATAAAGTACCTAGCTGTTCATCACTAAGTTGATTATTATCATTATTAATTTCCTGTACAGCTTTCAAGTACCATTCATTCGCTTTTTCGTCACTTTTTTCAACACCTTTACCATATTCATAAAGAAAACCTAATTGTAACATAGCATAATTATCTTTTTGATTTGCTGCCTGTTCAAACCAATAATATGCTTTTTGATAATCTTGTTGAACATGTTCACCCCATTTATAATAATAACCCATATCACTCATAGCATTAACATTTCCTGCATTGGCAGATTGTTCATAAAGTTCCATGGCTTTATCATAATCAATACTAACACCTTGACCATAGTAATACATATGACCTAAATTACGAGATGCATATTTTTTATCATATTGAACTGCTTTTGTAAGTAATTCTAAAGCTCTATTATAATTTTGTCCAACACCATCACCAAGACGATAATTATTACCTAAATTATTATATAAAATACCTAAATCAACATCACTTAAGTTGTGATCACCTTTTTCTACTTTTTCTATAGCTTTCATATACCAATTATTAGCAATGGAAGAATTTTTTCCTTATATTCACCAAAATCATACATGAGGCCTAATGAATACATACCATAGGCATTATTATTTTTAGCTGATTTTTCAAAATATTCAAAAGCCTTCTTATAATTTTGCATACAAAACTTTCCATTGCGATAATAATAACCCAAAAGGTTAGTAGCATATATATATCCCTTCTTATCAGCTTTTTCTAATAACTCAAAGGCTGTTTTATGATTAGGATATAAATAATCATTAGCCATACTATATGCTGCAAGATTGTAATCTACAGTATCAGGTAGTATATGATCAGCATCTAGATACATTTGAGCAAGATTTGTCATACCATACTCATTATTATAAACATGAGCTGATTTTTTCAATAATTGAAAGGCTTTATCATCATCTTTTTCAATACCATCACCAGCGTAGTAATTATAACCTAAATTATTATATAAATAGCCTAAAGTCTCATAATCAATCAAAAAGGATAGATTCTCATCTTTATCAATAGCATCTATTGCTTTGATATACCATTGATTGGCTTCCTTTGTACTTTTTTCAACATATTGACCAAATTCATACATAAAGCCCATTTGAATCATACTATAAGTATCACCTTTATCAATAGCTTGCTTAAATAATTCATAAGCTTTTTGATAATCATAGTTAACCCCTAAGCCACATCTATAACAATATCCTAAATGACTAATAGCATCGATATTTCCTTTATTTGCAGCTTTTTGAAACCAATTAACAGCAGTATTATAATTTTGAGCTACACAGTCACCTTTAAAGTATAGTTCACCTAAACTATTCATAGCTGCTGCATTATTCAAGTTAGCAGATTTTGTATAGTATTCTACTGTCCATTTTTTATTTCTATCATCACCTGAAGTGGCCGCCTGATGAAAATACATAGCTAATATAGAATAAAAATTACCTAAATCTTCATCCTTTTTAATCATATTATTGCCTTTATCAATTTCCTGCATAGCTTTAGTAAACCATTGACGAGATTCACTATTTTCTTTGCCAAAATCCATAAGACCTAATCGATACATTGCATAGTTATCATTTCTAGCTGCTGATTTTTTATACCAATAAATAGCTTGTTGTTCATCATCATGACATCTATAATAATCACCCATATAATCCATGGCTTCTAGATTACCTCGTTGAGCTTTTCTTTCATATTCTCTAACTGTTTCTTCACTATCTTCTTCGTATCCTAAATAGTTTCCATTTTCATCAAAATAATCATTAAGAATATTTAAGGCACCTTCATCACCATAAGGTTGGGCTTTTTTAAGTAATTCATAAGCTTTAGCCATATTCTTTTCAATACCTCTACCTAATATATAATTGATAGCTAAATTGGTATAGACCATACCTATTTGTTTATCATCAAGACGATTATTACCATTATCTATTTCACCAATAGCTTTGATATACCATTGATTGGCTTTATCAAACATATCAGCAGTTTCTAAATCACTTGCTAAAATACACATGGCATGATTATGATGAAGATGTGCAGCCTCTAGTAAATAATCTAAGGCTTTATTAACATTAGCTTCGACACCATTGCCATATTCATAATTATAACCTCTATTAAAATAAAGATCGGCTTTATCTTTATCAGTTAATAGATTATGATCATTATTGATTTCCATGATTGCTTGAGCAAAATATAAATTAGCCAGTTCATATTCTTTTTTAACTTCATACCATAAGCCTAACATATACATTGCATAATTATTTCTAAGATTTACTGATTCTTTTAGCATTTCAATAGCTTTACTCTCATCTTGTTCAATACCTTTACCAGCCAAATAATTCAATCCTAGCTTGCAATAAATATCACTTAAATCATCATCACTTAACTTATCAGGATGTTTTAAAGCTTCTAAATAATATTGATTAGCTTGTTGATCATCATTACCTTCATAATGTATATCATTAGATTCTTTTTGGATATTTTTAATAAGCCCTAACTTATTATCATATTGACCTTGTTGATAAAGTCTTGTAAGAACATCTAATGATTCTTCATGACCAACACGGGCCGCCATTTCATAAGACATAATAGCATTCTTCATATCGTTTTCAATAAAGATATTGCCAAGTTCATAACAGCTATTAGCATAATAAAAAACTTCATCATTTGATAGTTTATCTAGTCTATTTGCTAATTCACTTACAATTTCAAAATAGGCTTCTACGGCTACTTCCTTTGGTGACACCCTTGCTAAATAATACTTTATTTGTAATACTTCATCATCTGCTAATGTCTCTTCATCACATAACTTATCTATCAATTCCTTGGCTTTAGTTATATCATCAAGATCTTCAACATATATTCTAACTAATTCAATTCCTGCTTGTATATAACCTAGATGATAAGCTCCCTGATAGTATTGAATTGCTTTAGTAAGATCTTTATCTTTAAATGTACCATAATGATAAAATGTCCCTATCATAAATAATGCTTTACTATTTTTTAATTGAGCTGCTTTTTCAAAGTATTGAAAAGCTTTAGCTTGATTTTTATCAACACCTATACCATTCCAATACATTTGACCTAATACATTAGCACTATCAGCAACTATTTTACTGTTATCTTCATTATTATCATTTAAAGTAGCTTCAAAATATTGAATAGCCTTTGCATAATCATGAGTATCACCATTAAAATTAGCAGTACTATAACCCATTTTATTTAAGCAATAAGTATCATTATTATTAGCACCCATTTGATAATAATAAATAGCTTTTTGATAATCATTATTAAAATACAAATTACCTGCTTTACTCATAGCTAAAACATAACCTAAATTAGCTGATCGTTCATAATAAGCTAAAGCTTGAACTGCATTATAATAACGATAATCTTTACTGACATAGATTTCTCCTAACCAATATAATGCTTGAGCATTATTCTTTCTGGCAAGTTTTTTGAATCTTTTTTCGGCTTTATCATAGTTTCGTTCTAGCATATCGTTTAATGCTTTGATCATTAAAGTATTATCATTTTCAAACATAGTATTTCTCCCCTTTTCGGTCATTATATCATAATTATATCTAATGAAAAAGCAAAGATTCGTCAAATCCTTGCTATAAAAAAAGACTTATAAAATTAGAAAATAATTCTCCTATAAATTCAATCATATAAATACAATATTCACTTATAATACCAACTAATGAAGAAATGTGATTATCAGTTGTATCTGAGATAGTAATATAATTTGAAGAAATAATGTCACTTTCTTCAAAAGTATCAATCCTTCTTTGAAACATGGTTTGAGTTACTTGATGATTACCAAAAAAGATGGTTAATAAACACATAAGAAAAATAACCAATCCTAAATTAATTAAAAATTGTTTCATGAATTGAGATACTCATCTATAACTGATGCAAATACTTGCAAAGAATTTTGAACTTCTTCATATGTGTTTTCATTGGCACCCACTTCAATAAGTAACATATTATCAGTCACGCCTTGATTATAATCGTTCTTTTTAAGATAAACACCTCGACATATTCCATCAACCTTATCATTTAACATATCAGTTAATGTTTCACATCTTGTATTGACTGTTTCATAATTTTCACTACCTTTTCCAACCACAAACATCAATTTTGCATAACTTTTATCATTAGTAGTTAATGTAGATAATGATTTATCGATGGAATCTCGATGGAAATCTATAACTAAATCGTAAGTACCATGATTGGATAATGCTATATTTAAATATTTTTTTGATACAGTATAGGAATATGAATAATCTATGTTGTTTGTTGTTTTATAGAGTTCGAAGTCTGTTGTTTCATAGTCTACACTGTACCCTTTTTGTTGTAATAATTGCATAAGATATCGGCTCCCTTCTTTGACTGAGTTTGTTGCATATTTTTCGCTTTGATGGGTGTTATAAATATAGATAGATTTTCCGTTACTTTGAGTTGATACTTCTTTACTAGTATCAATTGTTTCACTTTTAACTTCTAACATTGGAAGATTGAAGATAATCATTGTTATAAGGATGATTTTAAAAACAATTTTAAGATTACTTTTCATTTATCTCTTCCTTTCCATCTTACATCATATCTTATGCAAAATAAGCAGAAATTATGAAAGGGATGTTTATTAAACATCCCTTAATACATTATTCACTGTTTCATTAAAATTTTGAAGATTGACATCATACCAATGAACATCAAATTGATTTTTAAACCATGTATATTGTCTTTTAGCATATTGACGTGAATGTTGTTTGATGAGTTCAATGACTTCATCTTTAGATTGATTGCCTTCAAAATAATCAAACCATTCTTTATAGCCAATGGCTTTCATACTTTGATAGTCTTTTGTAAGGCCTTGTTGATATAAAGAAGTAACTTCTTCTTCTAAGCCATTTTTTATCATGATATCTACACGTTTATTGATACGTTGATAGAGTATGTCACGATCAAGTGTTAAGCCTATAAAGAAAGCGTCATATAGACATATATGTTGTTGCGTAGCATGAATGTCACTTTTGGTTGTACCTGTGGTTTCATAGATTTCAATAGCACGCAAGATACGTTGACGATTGTTGGGATGAAGTTCTGAGGCTGATTTTTCATCAAAGGTTTTTAAGTAGTTATGCAGTTGTTCATTGGTATAGTCTTTAAACTTTTCTTTGTATTCTTCATGTTTAGTTTGAGTTTCACTAAAGGTATAGTCGTAAAGTGCACCTTTGATATATAAACCTGTACCACCAACAATAATAGGTAATTTATTTCTAGAAGTAATATCATCTATTTTTGATCTAACTTCATCTTGAAAATCTTTAACACTAAATGATTGTGTTGGTTCAATAATATCAATCAAATGATGTTTGATACCTTCCATTTCATCTACTGTAACTTTTGCTGTACCAATATCCATATGCTTATAGATTTGCATAGAATCACCACTAATAACTTCGCCATTTAAAGCTTTGGCGAGCTCTACACCCATTTTTGTTTTACCAACACTGGTTGGTCCAATAACAACTAATACCTTATTCATTGAGATTTCCTATTCCTAAAATACTATAAAATAAACTAATAGCCAAAGAAATAATAATGGTCAATGAAAATGAAGAAATATAAAAATCAGGTGCTAAAATCACTTCAGCTAAAGACAAAACAAAACCATTAATAATTAATTGAAACAATCCTAAGGTTAAAATCGTAAAAGGTAAAGCTATAACTGTTAATATAGGTTTAACAAATGTATTTAAGATAGCTAAAATCACTGCAATCAAAAATGCCACTGTAAAGTTTTTCACATAAACTCCAGGAAACATATAAGATACAATCAAAATAACAGCTGCTCCTAATATAAATTCAATCAATAAATCACCAAAGCTTTTTCTCATTAAATCACCCTCTTAAATAATTTTTCTAATTCATAATCACTATAAAAGATTAATGTTGGTCTACCATGAGGACAAACATAAGGATTATCACAACGCATCAAATTATCAAAAATCGTTTGCATGTCATTCATGGTTAAATAAGTATTTCCTTTAACAGAAGCTTTACAACTAAGGGTAGCAATTGCATATTCTTGCATTGCGATAACATCCAAGTTATTATTATGTAAAACCTCTTGTATCATCTCATCTATAAAAATATTTTCATCAATATTTTTCATCCACAAAGGTAAACTCCTAACAATATAACCATGTTCGCCAAAAACCTCTAAATGAATACCCACCTGTTCTAATAGTTCTTTTCTTTCTTCTATCAGCATAAAATCACTTAATGGATATTCTAATTGTAATGGTACAATAAGTGGTTGCATAGTTAAATCTAGATTAGCATATTTTGCTTTATAGTATTCATAATTGATTCTTTCTTGAGCAGCATGTTGATCACATAGATACATACCTTTTTCGTTTTCACCAATCATATATGTACCATGTATTTGAGCTTTGGCATAGATTTTTTCTTTGATTGGTTTGAGTGTTTCAACTTGCTTTTGTGGTTGGTAGTTATCTATTTTTTCAATAGATATGGTTTCTTGATAAGGTGTGGTTTCTTCTTTGATAATATGTTGTGTGGTTTGTGGTTGGATAATTTCTGAAGATGATGTTTCTTCTAATACAAATGATAATTGTTCAGATTTTGGTTTTTCTTTTTCGGTTTCCTTATTTTTTTGTTGATATGTTAGATTGACTTGTTTTAAGGAATCAGTTATACCTTGTTCAATGAGTGTTTTTAGTTCATATTCTTTAGAAAATCTGACTTCTAGTTTTGATGGATGTACATTGACATCAACTAAATAAGGGTCTACTTGAATATTTACAACAGCTATTGGATAGCGATTATCAGCTAAATAAGCACGATAGGCATTATTAATAGCATTGATGCTCATATAGTTTTTGACATAACGATGATTGACAAGTGTTATAATATTAGCTTTTGTAGCTCGATTGGTATCTATTTTAGAGATATAGCCATCGATGATAAATTCATCGTTTTCAATGTGTACTGGTATCATGTTTTTAGCTGTTGTAAGTCCATACATACTGGCAATAACTTCTAAAAGATTACCTTGTCCATTCGTTTGAAATATTTGTCTTTCGTTATGATAAAGCCTAAAAGCAATATTTGGATAAGCTAAAGATATACGTTCAACAACTCTTTGAATTTGTGAAAATTCACTATTGACTGATTTGAGATATTTGAGTCTAGCAGGAACGTTTTGAAAGAGTTTGGTTACTGTAATAGTTGTTCCTTTAGGGTAATCAGATATTTTTTCATCAATGAATTTACCGAATTCATAGTCTATTTGTATACCTTTGTTGCCAGTAGATGTCTGTAGGTTAAAATGACTAACTGAAGCAATTGAAGGTATGGCTTCACCGCGAAAACCAAGGGTCATGATATTGAATAAATCATTATCATCTTTAATCTTGCTGGTAGCATGTCGCATAAAACAGAGCCTTGCATCAACACTTTCCATCCCATCACCATTATCTGTCACTTTCATACTTTGAAAGCCACCTTCAATAACTGCTATTTCTATTCTAGAAGCATGCGCATCAATTGCATTTTCTACAAGTTCCTTAATGACATTAGCTGGCCTTTCAACTACTTCTCCAGCTGCTATTTTATTGATAAGATTGTCATCTAATTGTTTAATTTTAGCAATTGAATCCTCCTCATAATAATTTTTTTAGTTCTATTAAGGTACTAAGTGCATCAAGTGGTGATAAAGTCATTGGATCAATATGAGCCAAGGCTTTTTCCACTGCACTTTCTTTTTCAATATATTCTACTTCTTTAGATTCACTAATTGTTTTTTCTATGGTATTGTTTTCTAAATCATTGAGGATTACTTTTGAACGATCAATGACTTCTTGTGGTAATTTAGCTAGTTTTGCAACATTAATACCATAGGAACGTTGACTACGACCTGGTTTAATTTTATATAAGAAAACAATTTGTTCGTTTTCAATATCAGCACTAGCATGAACGTTTTGAATATGAAAAGAAGGATCCATCATTGTTAGTTCATGATAATGGGTTGAAAATAATGTGATACATTTGATTTTAGTTGCGATATATTCAATCATTGATTGAGCAATGGCCATACCATCAAATGTGGCTGTACCTCGACCAATTTCATCAAAGATAATGAGTGAATCTTGTGTGGCATATCTTAAAGCATTATTAGCTTCAATCATTTCTACCATAAATGTTGATTGACCACTAATTAAATCATCACTAGCACCAATACGGGTAAAGATTTGATCAAAGATAGGTAAATTAGCACTGTCACAAGGAACAAATGAACCTATTTGCGCCATAATAACAGTTAAAGCAATTTGACGCATGTAGGTAGATTTACCACCCATATTTGGTCCTGTAATCATTAAAATTGATTCATTTTCCATATGTAAGTCATTAGGAACATACTTTTGCCTGTAAATAGCTTGTTCTATCACACCATGACGTCCATTCACAATGTCAACTTTATGTTCATAATTGAATGTTGGTCTAACATAGCCATTAAGACTGGCCTTTGAAGCTAAAGATCGATAGACATCAATTTGAGCAACAACAGATGCAACATCTTGAATAAGATGAACATCTTTTTTGATTGTTTCTCTAATACCTACAAAAATTTCATATTCTAAAGCTTGACTACGTTCATTCGCACTTAGTATTTTAGCTTCCATCTCTTTCAGTTCTGGTGTTACAAATCTTTCAGCATTAGATATACTTTGTTTTCTGGTATATTGGAATTCATCTTTTACAAGTGGTAAATAACTTTTTGTTACTTCAATATAATAGCCAAAGACACGATTATAGCCTATTTTTAAACCTTTAATACCTGTTCTTTCTCTTTCTTTAATCTCGAAATCACTTAACCATTGTTTACCATTTTCCTTAATATAGCGTAATTCATCCAATTCTTCATTATAGCCATCTTTAATAATGCCACCTTCTTTAATCACTAATGGTGGATTATCAACAATAGCCTCATCAATCAGTGAAGTAATATGAGATAAATCAACCAATTGTTCAGCTAATTCATTCGTATAAGCTTGATTTAAAGCTAATAGTTGATGTTTTAATTCAGGAATAACTTTTAAAGAAGCTCCAATCCATTTCAAATCTCTAGTATTGACATTACCAAAGGCAATACGAGCTGCGAGTTTTTCTAAATCATAGATATCATTAATCATATCCTTAATCGTTTCTCTAACAATAAAATTATCTAAGAATATTTGAATAATATCCATTCTTTTTTCTATTTTTTCTTGATTAATCAGTGGTCTTTCAATCCATTGTCTAAGTAATCTTCCACCCATAGCAGATTTTGTATCATCTAATAGCCATTGTAGAGTCCCATAATATTCATGATCACTTGTTTTAACCAATTCTAAAGACTTTTTAGTATAAGAATCCATATAAATATAGTCTTCAGTATTCACTTCGATAATAGCTTGTATATGTCCTAGTTCTCTTTTTTGTGTTTCTAACATATAGTTTAATAATAAAGAACATATTTTGATTTGTTTTAAATCTGTTATATTTTCAAATAATTTTTTATAAGCATCATTAAATTTATCATTTTGATAATAAGATACAAAAATATGATCAAAGGTGATATTTTCATCCATCACTACTATTTCTTTTAAACCCAATGATTCAATTTGATTCTTTAATAAATGCTCCTTCTTATCTATATTGATAACATAAAACTCACCTGTCGAAATATCACAATAAGAAAGTGTATAATTAAAATCAAAAACCCCTAAAGCACCGATATAATTATTCCTTTTTTCATTTAAAGAATCATCCATAATCGTCCCAGGTGTAATAATTTGAACAACACCTCTTTCCACAATTCCTTTTTTACCAGGTTCGCTCAATTGTTCAACAATGGCTACTTTATGTCCTAAATCAATCAATCTTTGAATATAACCACTTACTGAATGATAAGGAACACCACACATAGGTACACGTTCCTTAGCACCAGCATTTTTACCTGTTAAAGCTAAATCCAATGCTTTAGATACAAGAATCGCATCATCAAAAAACATTTCATAAAAATCCCCTAAGCGAAACATCACTATAGAATCTTTATTTTCTTCTTTTATTTTCAAATATTGCATCATCATTGGCGAATATTTTTCTTTCATCTTATCACCTCATCATCCGCCCTATTATAACATAAATTATGACTATTTAAAAAGCAAATGAATCATTTGCTTTTTAATGCCTCATAGATACCATCATGATCGTTATCTAAAGTAATATCATCAAACACTTTTTTTAAATCATCAGGTGCATTTCCCATTAGTATACCTTTACCACATGCTTTTAACATCTCATAATCATTATAATTATCACCAAAAGCCAAGGTACTATTGATATCTATATGCCATATATCACATAATCTTTCAATTGCAGTTGCTTTATTAATTCCTTGATGCATGATTTCAATAAGAATATTAGATGATTTAACAATGGCATATTGAGGAAATTTTTCTTTAAGCTTTTTTTCGATAATATTGGTTTGAGACTGATTACAAATACATAGTATTTTATTGATTTGATCATCTTTAAAATCATCTATGTTTCCTTGCATGGCATAAGCTTTAACAATATTTTCTTCATTGATAATTCTAGGATCATTTTTATCTTTAACAATCCATTCATCCATAGAATATGCACACCAAGAACAATCCAATGGTTCAATGAAATCAATGATTTCTTGAGCTTTTGATTTTTGGATTCCTTGATGAAATAAAACTTGTCCATCTTCATCTAATATAAGTGCACCACTATATGCAATGATAGCACAATGAAGATCATTGTCTTTTAATATCGGATAAATACCTGAAGGACTTCGTGCTGATACAATAACAAATGGTACTTCTAAATTTTGAATAGCTTCTTTGGTTTTTGGGGTAACGACATGGGATGAATTAAGTAAAGTTCCATCCACATCACTAAAAATAATTTGATACATAATGTCTCCTATTTAATAAAGTTGGGATTGATTTCGTTATCCAAGAAATCATCCCAAGCTTCGTCTTCATTTTTGACTTCGACTTTGATACATGTTTCGCCACTGATTTCTAGTAGCATTTCTTTTTCAATTTCAATATTGATAGTTTGACTATCGAATGTAGTTGATATACATTTTGGTTTTTGTAGACATCGTGCTTTTAAAGTATCATCATCCTCAAAGTCACGATTATCTTTTTTAGAAACCTGCATATCATCATTATATGAGATTTGATATTTATCTACAATCGTATCTTTTTCATCATGATAATTATACCAAACATGAATATCAAATGTACCTTTAATTTTTGGATTATGATTTTTAATTAATGGTTCATAATGATGATTGGTTACATAACATCCTAAAATTTCATCAGGTAATTGAGTTAAAGTAAATGTATACGTATTTCTCGATAGTTTTTTTCCTTTAGCTACTATCGCCTTTGTATATATTTCACGTATGTTATTCATTGTTCCACCTCAATATACTATATGACAAAATTCTATTTTTATTACAGACAATCTTCAAATTGTGCATTGTAGAGTTGGGTGTAGAATCCGTTCTTGTTCATCAATTCTTCATGGGTTCCTTGTTCAATAAGCTTACCATTATGAATAACAACAATAAGATCAGCATTTTTGATAGTTGATAAACGATGGGCTATCACAAAGCTGGTACGATTTTTTAGAACATTGTTCATAGCTTTTTGAAGCATTTGTTCTAAACGGGTATCCACTGATGAGGTAGCTTCATCTAATATAAGAATTTGGGGATCTTTTAAAATAGCTCGTGCTATGGTTAAAAGCTGCTTTTCACCTTGGGAGATATTATTGGCTTCTTCATTGATGATTGTATCATATCCTTGAGGTAGCGTATGAATAAATGAATCGATATTGGCATCTTTGGCAGCTTGTAAGACTTCATCCTTAGAAGCGTCTAAACGGCCATAATGAATATTATCATAAATACTGCCATAAAATAACCAGGTTTCCTGTAAAACTAAGCCAAACATTTTTCTTAAATCTTCTCTAGTCATATCCTTAATATCTACACCATCAATTGTAATAGAACCACTCGTAGGATCATAAAAACGTAATAATAAACTAATTAATGTAGTCTTACCACTTCCTGTTGGCCCTACTATTGCAACCATTTGTCCACTTTTTATATGCAAATCAAGATGATGAATAATTTCCGTATCATTATAACCAAAACATAAATCATGAAAATCAACACTTTGTTTAATAGATATATCCTTGGATTCAATTAAATCGCATTCTTCATTCTCATTTAATAATGTCACAATTCTATGCATGGCAGCAAAGGCCGATTGAATTTGTGAAGATAATTGACTGACTTGTGATATTGGATCATTAACATTCCAGATATAACGAATAAAAGCCTGTAATTCTCCTACAAGCATGGTACCTTTCAGCACATTCATACATCCCATAAAACCAATACTCCCTATAATAATATATGTAATAAGTGAAATACATGGAGAAATAATTGATGAAAGAAATTGAGCCATAAAAGCATTCTCTCTTAATTCTTCATTAATGGATTCAAATTGGTGAATAGCACTTTCCTGCTTATTAAACAACATGATTTCCTTGTAACCTGTATACATTTCTGTAATTGTAGCATTAAGCTCAGCTAATTTTTCTTGTTGGGCATCAAATTTAGCTTGAGAAAAATGGATATCAATACGAGTTATGATTAAACCTAAAGGTATAATTAATAACACCAGTAATGTCATCGTTACATTAATACGTAGCATCATAATAATACCTAGAATAAGCATCAAAGAGCCGCGAATAAGTTCAGAAAGGGTTTGTTGTAAAGCTGTAGATAATGTATCTACATCATTGGTTATATAACTTAAGACGTCACCATATTGGTGTTTATCAAAGTAAGAAACAGGTAGTTTTCTTACTTTTTCTAATAGTTCATTTCTTAAATCATGCATGGCTGATTGAATCGAATGGGTTAAAGTAATTGTTGTGATGGATTGAGAAATGGTTTTTAGGATATAGATACCCATGAGTATTTTTACGATATCAAAGAAAGCCTCAAAATCAACACGAGCATTTTCTACACCATTGATAATATCTGTGGCATTAGCCATGAGTAATGAAGTTAAGTCACCTTCAAAGTTTGGTGAAATAGACAGTGCAAAACAAGTTGTAATAATCATAAGTATAGCTGTAAAAAAATACCATTTATAAGGTTTTAAAAATTGCCATAGTTGTTTGATATTATCCATATAACTCCTCCTCACTTAATTGTGAATAAGCTATTTGTTGATAAATATCACAATTTTTTAATAATTGTTGATGAGTCCCCATACCTACAATTTGACCTTCGTTTAAAACAATAATTTTAGATGCATCCATAATCGTAGAAATACGCTGTGCTACAATCATAACAATAGCTTGTTTTGTTTCTTGTTTTAATGCAAGACGTAAAGCAGCATCAGTTTTAAAATCTAAGGCTGAAAAAGAATCATCGAAAATATAAATTTCAGGCTTCTTAATAATGGCACGAGCAATGGATAAACGTTGACGTTGTCCACCTGATATATTAGTAGCATTTTCACTGATTTGTTCATCAAAGCCATTTTCTTTTTCCATAATGAAATCTAAACTTTGAGAAATCTTGGCAGCATGCATTAATTCTTCATCATTAGCATCATGTTTACCATACTTCATATTATCAGCAATACTTCCTGTAAATAATGTAGCTTTTTGAGGTACAAAACCTATTTTTTGACGTAAAGATGTCATACTATATTCATTAATATTCATATCATCAATATAAATATTTCCACTTGTTATATTATAAAAACGTGGTATGAGATTAATAAGCGTGCTTTTACCTGAACCTGTTGAGCCAATAAAGGCAATCGTTTCGCCTGCTTGAGCTTTAAAAGAGATATCTTTTAAAACATAATCAGTACTATTAGGATAAGCAAAACACACATGATCAAAAATAATAGAACAATGATCACTATTATCGATATCTTTACCATCATCAATCATACTATTGGAAGTATTTAATACTGCCATAATACGTTTGGCTGAAACATTCGCACGAGGATACATCATAAAGACAGTACAAAATAGCATCATCGAATACATGGCATGAAAAACATAATCCTGAAAAGCAACAACTTTACCTACTTGAAGGGTGTTGGCATCAATCATGGTTGCTGATATATAATAGATGATCATAATGATAATGTTCATAAATAACCAGAATATCGGTTGAGATAATGTCATTAAACGAAAGATTTTTTTCGTATATTTGGTATAGTCATCATTAGTTTCATTAAAACGGGTTTGTTCATAAGCATCGTTATTAAAGGCACGAATGATTTTTAAACCAGTGAGATTTTCTCTGGAAATACGATTGAGAGCATCTAATGATGATTGTTGATGTAATGATAGTGGTTGTGATACTTTAGCAATGGCAATGACTCCAATAATGATTATAGGTAGGGTTGCGACAATAATCATGGATAAATCTAAAGATGTTGTAAATGTCAAAGCAAAGCTCACAATAACCATGACTGGAGTCAATAATGCTGTTCTTAATAATGTATTAACAAATAATTGTATTTGATAAGCATCATTATTGGTTCGAGTAATAAGAGATGATATGCCAAATTTATCAAATTCAGCTGGTGAAAAGCTCTGAACTTTAGAGAATATATCATTACGAATGTCACGTGTAATTGATGTCGAAATACGCGCACTGCAATAGCCTAAAGAAATTGTTCCTAAAACACCTATAATAGCTATGATTATGGCTAATGCCCACATTTGATAAAGATAATGAATATCATTATTAGTAATACCACCATCAATCATATTTGATATAATTGTTGGTAAACCTAATTCCACTAAGGCAAAGCCTAAAACAGATATCATATCCATGAATAACCATTTTTTATAATGTTTTAAATAATTTATGATTAACTTCATAAAAACTCCTATTTTAATATAACCTTTTCTCGATAGCCTGTATCTTTATCAACAATATTTTCTAATGTTTCATTATTTAATAAGTGATGCAAATTCCTAATGGTTAAATTTACAAAATATTCCCTACAACTATCCCATTCATAGCCTCCAGAAACATGTGGCGTCATCAAAACATTATCATAATCCCATAAAGTATCATATTTATCCAACGGTTCTTCTTCAACCACATCTAACCCAACGCCATAAAAATAGCCATCATCCAATACTTTCTTTAAAGCTGATGTATCAATAGCACTTCCTCTGCCTGCATTAATTAGAACGCTATCTTTTTTCATTAAACGCAATCTTTCCTCATTCATTATATGATAAGTAGATTGATTTTGAGGTAATGTTAATATCACAAAGTCAGCTTTTGGTAATACTTCGTTGATATAATTGGTTGTTACAATCTCATCAACATATTTTAAAGAATCACATACTCTTCTTTTGACACCAATAATATGACAATCAAATGCTTTTAAACGCTTCGCTGTTTCATAACCTAAATCACCAAGTCCTACAATTAATACTGTATTATGATAAATTTCCTTACCACCATAAATCATTTGCCATTGATGGTGATTTTTGTTTTTCATATAACCTATAAAATTCTTATCTATCGCAAGTATCATGCCAATAATATGTTCGGCTATCGCTTTACCATAGGTGCCTGAGGCATTGGTTAAAATAGTATTAGAACTTAAAATATTATCTTTAATATATTGATCACTGCCAGCACTACATAGTAATATTGCTTTAAGATGTTTGAGATTCAACTTTGTATCAGGATTACCAACAACAATATCAACACTATCAATGATATCTTGAGTGACATTTTTACTTTTCATAGTGATAAAATCAAATTCTGGACATTGTTCTTCTATTTTCTTTAATTCTTCATTTTTTAAAGGTGAAATATTTAATACTTTCATGTCGTCTCCTTTACAAGAAAAAAGCAAGAAAATCTTGCTTAATCATTAAAAAATTCATTATAGATAGCTCTAATAGCATCCTCAAAATACACATTTCTAACACCAATAATGATATTCAATTCACTAGAACCTTGATCAATCATCTTAATATTAATCTTTTTATTAGCTAAAGCTGTAAATACTCTAGCAGCAATACCACGACTGGCTTTCATACCTCTACCAACAACTGCAATTAAAGCTAAATCAGATTCTAATACAATGGAATCAGGTTGTACAGCCCTATGAATACCTGCAATAACATTTTGTTCCTTATCAATAAAATCATCAGTATTAAGGACAATAGTCATGGTATCAATGCCTGAAGGCATATGTTCAAAAGACAAATTATAGTCTTCAAATACTTGTAAAACTCTTCTACCAAAACCAATTTCAGAGTTCATCATTTCTTTTTCAATAGTTACTGTAGCAAATCCTTTTTTACCAGCAATACCTGTAATCACATGTGATGGTTTATGACAAGTACTTTCTACAATCATTGTTCCTGGATCTTCGGGATGATTGGTGTTTTTAATATTAATCGGAATACCTTCATTTTTGACAGGGAAAATAGAATTCTCATGTAAAACAGAAGCACCCATATAAGCTAATTCTCGAAGTTCTCCATAAGTAATTGTTTCAATCACTGAAGGATTTTTAACAATCTTTGGATCAACAATCAAAAATCCTGACACATCCGTCCAGTTTTCATAAACATCAACTTTTCCATACTTAGCAACTATAGAGCCAGTCACATCACTACCACCTCTAGTAAACACTTTAATTTTACCACTGCGATCATTTAATGATCCATAGAATCCTGGTATAACAGCATTTTTAACTGATTTCAATTTTCTAGTAAGATGGCGTTCTGTCTTAGATATATCATAATTACCATGCTCATCAATAAAAATAACATCCTTAGCATCAATAAATTCATAACCTAAATAATAAGCTAATAATTTACCATTAAGATATTCACCACGACTAGCTGCATAATCTTCACCAATTTGATTTTCAAAATCTTTACGCATAATTTCAAAATCTTCATCTAAAGAAAAATCTAATCCTAAACCTTCAATAATATCAGTAAATCTTTCTTTAATTTGTGCAAAAACCATATGCATTTCTGATTCAGTATTAGCATTATAAGCTTTATATAATAAATCTGTTACTTTTATATCATCTTTAAAACTTTTTCCTGGTGCACTTGGTACAACATAGATACGCTCAGGATCACTTTTAATAATATCATATACTTTTTTAAATTGTCCCGCATCAGCTAAAGATGTACCTCCAAATTTAACAACTTTACTCATAAATCTCCCTCCGTTAATGTATTAGAATCATACAACATTTATGTCATTAGTTCAATCATTTTTAAAAGTAATTTCACCAGTAATATCATTCATTTGTTCAACAATCGCTAATGATTCAACATGGTAACCTTGTTCTCTTAAATATTTTCCACCCTTTTGATATCCTTTCTCTATCACAATACCAATACCAGCAATCTTAGCTTGTGCTTGATTAACAATATCAATCAATCCTTTTACAGCTTCACCGTTTGCTAAAAAATCATCGATAATCAAAATTTTGTCATCTTTATTTAAATATGACTTAGAAACCATAACTTCATTATTGATTTGATGCGTATAAGAATATACATGTGTATGATAAACATCATCAGATATATTAGATGTCTTGCTTTTTTTCGCAAATATAACTTTAACATTATCAAAATATTGGGCTGTCATTACTGCCACACCAATCCCACTAGCTTCAATAGTCACAATTTTTGTAATATCTTCATCTTTAAACAAACGATAAAACTCTTTCCCTATTTCATTTAAAAAGGCAACATCAATTTGATGATTCAAAAAACTATCAACCTTTAAAACATCACCACTTTTTACTACTCCTTCTTTAATTATCTTCTCTTCTAATGTTTTCATACTAACTCCTTGAATATACTTTATTTTTTAATTCATCAAATATTTTATCATACATCTCATTATTAAATAATCTAGGATAACTCATATATATTAATGGGACATCTTTGACATTTTCTCTTAATGGTGGTTGAATGAAAAGATAGGAACTTAATTGAAAACCATGTTTTTCATAAAAATGAACTCTATTTTTTGTCATATCATCCACAATTTCTTCAACTTCTAAAACAATTGGTTTATCACATAATTGTTTTATATCCTCAATAATTTGAGAACCAATACCTTGTCCTCTATAGTTTTCATCTACTGCGAAATGTTCAATATAATCATAATCATTAAACTCCCATAATGTAATAATACCTAATAATTGATTATTATCTACATATCCATATATTTTAAATTTGTTTTGATCATATATGGCTTTCATCCATGCATATTCTCTTAACTCTGATGGATCAAAAGCTTTTTGTAAAAACTTATAAGTTTCTTTTATATCATGGATTTCTTTTATCATAGTCATCACCCGAAAGTATTTTAGCATATTCGTTATCATACCAAAAGAAAAAGATGCTTTATTTAGCATCGAATTTCTCAATCTTGGCTTTATGTATTTTATCTTTCTTATTGTAGCTGATACCAACTAATAGTATTTCATTATAGTCTTCTACTTCTTGCATATAGTTTTTATCAATAATTTGTTGAATAGCAGATTCAGGAGTAGCATCAACTTTAAGTTCAATAATTATAGCAGGGCCATCATTCATTGGTCTAAATATCATATCACATCTACCTTTGCCAGTTTTATCTTCACGTTTGATATCATAATCATCTCTGGCTTTAAGATAACATAATGTAAGTAAACAAGCCATACTATTTTCATCATTGTAGCTAAATAAATCTATTTCTTTATCGTGAGATTCTTCAATCAGCTTGGCAAGTGTATTTTCTTCAAAATTTAGTGTAGCATCTAATATTTGTTCACTACGTTTAACTACATCATAAACTCCTCCCATATTCTTTTGTGATAATACTTGTTCATATTTGAGCATGAGTTCATGATTAGGGATATAAAGACAGCCATTGTGATACGTTAGAAAACCAAATATAACCATAGCTGATAAAATATTATTTCTTGATTTTAATTCCTTATCAGTAGCAGAATATCCTTCTAGTTTAATCTTGACAGGTATTCCAGATACTAATTGGACGATATCTTTTTTAACGGCATCTACATTATTTTTAATACAATCTGATATCTCACTCATTGGTCCAGTTTCAGTCCAATAATTCTCTAAATAACCATTATCCATTGCATTAGATACGCTACGTGGATTAAATAATTTTTTATCATTTCTTCCATAATAACCATCATACCAGTATTCCAATTCGTCATATTTTATACCAGGATATTGTGTGCACAAATCTTTTACTTCATCTTCATTAAATCCAAAATAATCAACAAATTTTTGATCATTAATAAAATTAAATTCTTTAAAATTATTGAGAGCAGAACCAGATGAATATTTGGCTATTGGAAGTACTCCTGTCATATAAGTTAAAACTACATATGATTGGTCTTTGACTAAATCTTTTAAGAATTCTAAATAGTCAATTTTATCTTTTTCGCTCATAAAAGCTTTATAAAAAATAGAATCCCATTCATCTAATATGAATATAAAAGAATCATCTGTTTTATCAAACCAGTCATATACATGATCATAACTTTCTATGGTTATATGATATTGAGATTTTAAATCTTCTTGCAGTTTATCTTTTATAGTTGATATATATTCATCATACGAAACACTTTGACCAGCACCTCTACTGAAATCAATGTAAATAACATTATATTGATTGAGATGTGTTAAATAATCACCACATTGAGATATTTTTAAACCATCAAATAGTTCTTTAGAATCAAACCCTTTCGTATAATAAGCAGCTAACATGTTAGCATTGTAAGTCTTTCCAAAACGACGAGGACGCGTTATACATATACTATTATCGCCTGTATCAAGATATGGGTTAATCTCTTCAATCAACAAGCTTTTATCAACATATATTTTATTTCTTAAATACTTTTTTAACATACGTTGTGATTTGTTAACATTTAAATAAAACATGGTACGCACCTCCTCAAGTCAAGTTAAATTTTTTTTATTTTTTATAAACTATAAGTTTATATATTTAGCCATTTCATAAATTTT
>JAJQFG010000079.1 GCA_021201315.1 Erysipelotrichaceae bacterium | reverse complement strand
AAGCAAATTGTGCTTTTATATTTTTGACAAGTGAATCAGATGGTCTAGCATATTCATTATTAACAAAAAAATAAAACAATATACAAAAAGAGCTGTTTCCAGCTCTTATTCAATCACATCATATTTAAATTCAAAATGCTTAAATACATCACTTACTGGTAAATTATTCTCAATGCTTTCAATAGTATAAGCTAATAATTCAGCTACACTAACTTGTACTAGCTTATCAAAATGCTTTTCTTCTGGAATAGCAATCGTATCAGTAATAACTACTTCTTTTGCAGGACAAGCTTGTAAACGATCTACAGCAGGTCCAGATAAAACACCATGAGTACAAGCTAAATAAATATCTTTAGCACCAAATTCTTTTAATTTACCAACACCAGCAGCAATTGTACCACCAGTATCTATCATATCATCAATAACAATACAATTCTTACCATTAACATCACCAATAATACCAGTTACTTCTGCAACATTTGGTTTAGGTCTACGTTTATCAATAATGGCAATTGGACAATCCAACCATTCTGATAATTTTCTAGCACGTGTAGCTCCTCCATGATCAGGAGAAACAACACATAGATCAGAAATATTCTTATTTTTAAAATAGTTAGCTAATAAAGGCAAAGCTTCCATTTCATCTACAGGAATATCGAAGAACCCTTGAATTTGTCTAGCATGTAAATCTACTGTAACAACTCTATCTACACCAGCAGTTGATAACAAATCAGCAACTAGTCTTGATGTAATTGGTTGTCTAGGTTTAGCTTTACGATCTTGTCTTGCATATCCAAAATAAGGGATAACTGCAGTAATTTCTCTAGCTGATGCTCTTTTTAAAGCATCAGTCAAGATTAAAATTTCCATCAAATTTTCAGTAACAGGATTAGAAGTTGATTGGACAATAAATACATCCTTACCTCTTACAGATTCGCCAATTTCAACTAGGATTTCACCATCTGCAAAATGATGAACTGTACATTTACCAAGTTCAGTACCTAAAATTTCAGCCATAGACTGAGCTAATTTTTGACTAGCAGATAAAGCAAAAATTGTTATGTTATTTTTCATTATGAGTTCTCCTTATTCTTTTCTTTATTTCGACGTTCAAATTCTTTTTCTCTAATTTCTTTTAATTTCTTACTATAACCTTCTTTATTAACTTGTCGTGATCTAGCAATTGCTAAAGCACCTTCATCAACCTCTTTAGTAATAGTTGATCCTGCCGCAATATAAGCATCTTTTTTCACCGTAACTGGAGCCACTAAATTTGTATTACATCCAATGAAGACATTATCTTCAATCTGTGTAAGTGATTTATTCTTACCATCATAATTAGATGTAATCGTACCACATCCAAAGTTAACATTTTCACCTACTATAGCATCACCTATATAAGTTAAATGTGAGGCTTTACTTCCTTTACCAAAATCAGCTTTCTTCATTTCTACGAAATTACCCATATGAGCATTTTCATGAATATGACAATTTGTACGTAATCTAGAATAAGGACCTATATCAACGCCACTTTCAATAATAGAATCGCTTAATACTGAGAATTTAATTTCTACATTATCTTTAATAATCATATTTGTAAATTCACAATAAGGACCTATATGGCAATGACTACCTATTTCTGTTTTACCTTTAATAATACATCCTGGTTCAATTGTTGTATCAGGACCAATTTTTACATCCCTTGCAATATAAGTATTTGTTGGATCAATAATATTAACACCATTTAATAAATGTTCCTTATTAATACGATCTCTTAATATAATAGTAGACTCTGCCAAAGCTACTCTATCATTGATTCCTCCAACCTCATCAAAATCATCAATCTTATAAGCATCAACTTTTAAACTTTCATCATTCATAATACCTATAACATCTGTTAAATAATACTCGTTTTGAGCATTATTATTAGATACTTTAGATAAAGCATTAAATAAAGCTTGATTATCAAAACAATACTCACCAGTATTCATTTCAGTAATATCTTTATGTTCTGCTTTTAAATCTTTATATTCTTCAATACCTATAACTTGGCCATTTTCTTTAATAATACGACCATATTGCGTTGACACATCACAATCAGCACTCATAATCGTTGCTTGATTATGATTTGATATATGATAATCAATAAATTCTTTCAATGTTTCTCTCCTAATAAGTGGTGCATCACCACATAAAACTAAAGTTACACCATCTTTGTCAGCTAGAACTTCTTTTGCTTGTAAAACTGCATGTCCTGTTCCCAACTGTTCTCTTTGATAAACAAAAGTAACATCATCGACAATTGCTTCCACTTTTTCAGCTGCATGTCCAACAATGACAATAGTTTCATCTACACCAAGAGCCTTTAATTCATCAACAACATGATTAATCATCGGCTTATATAAAACTTCATGAACGACCTTTGGTAAATCTGACTTCATCCTTGTCCCTTTACCAGCCGCCAACACAACAGCATATACTTTCATTTTATTCTCTCCTTGTTCGCCACTATTCTAACAAAATTTAACATAAAAAAAAAGAGGGAATTCATAATACTTTATTTTTATCCCATCTTTTTTAATATTCAATTCTATTTGTTTCATTTAATATTTCACTTTTTCTAACAAATGGATACTTTTTATAAAAATATTGAAAACCTTTTTCTAATATCTCTTCATCCTGTGTCATTCCAAAAACACAAGATCCACTACCACTCATCAAACTACCATCAAAACCCAACTCAATCATTTTATCTTTAATATCCTCTATATCGCTCACCATTTCAAGCGATGGTTCTTCCAAAGTATTACCTAATCTATCAACAACACCTTGATAATAATTGTCCTCAATGGCTTCTTTCATTCCTCTAATATCAGGATGAATAGCCGTATTTAAATCTACTCTATTAAAACACTTTTGTGTAGATACCCCTTTTCTAGGTTTAACTAATAATAAATAACAATTAAAATCATGATCAATAAAATCCAGCTGTTCTCCAATACCACCCACAAAAGCCATTTTCTCATATATGCAAAAAGGAATATCGGCACCTACCTCTTTACCTATCAATGCCAAAGTTTCTAAGGAAAGATTTAAATGAAACATTTTATTGATAGCTCTTAAAACTGCTGCTCCATCAGCACTACCACCACCTAAGCCTGCTTGCGTAGGAATATGTTTATAAATTTGTATATTAATACCTGATGTTATATGATATCTTTCTTTCATGATTTCAGCAACTTGATACATAATATTACGTTTATCTGTGGGTACGCGATACGTGTTAGCCGTTATTGTAATACCTTCTTCTTGACGTGAAACATAAATTAAATCATGTAAAGTAATCGGTGCCATAATCATTTCTAATTCATGATAGCCATCATTTCTTTCACTTACAACATCCAAAGCCAAATTTACTTTTGCATATGCTCTTACTTTCATATTAACCTCCATCAATTTATAAATATTTTATAAGTTTCATATAATCGTCAATAGATAATTGTTCTGGTCTTAATGTTAATAATATATTTTCTTTTTCTAGTATATTTTTTGTATCTTCATTAAATAAACCTTTAAGATTATTATATATCGTTTTTCTTTTTTGTGTAAATGATGCTTTAAGTATTTTAGTGAGTTTATCATCATAAGGTTGATTGATTTGTATTTCAATAATACTACTATCAACATGAGGTTCAGGCATAAAGACATGTCTTGATATATTCATCTTAATATCAATACTTCCTATACTTTCTATCATATAAGATAAAGGTGTATGTTTATGAACAAGTTTTTCTGCAACTTCTTTTTGTATCATAGCACAAATAAAAGATAAACCACTATTAGAAGTAATCATAGATTCCAATAAATCAGATGTAATATAATATGGCAAATTTGCAACCACACATACTTTATCATAATCTAAAGTATCTATTAATTTTTTTAAATCAACCTTTAAAAAATCTTGATATATCACTTCTATATTATCAAACTCTCCTAAAGATTCATTTAATACTGGTTTTAATCTTTCATCAATTTCATAACAAATTACTTTACCAGCTTTATATCCTAATTGTTCACTTAATGCTCCTAAACCTGGACCAATTTCGATAACACAAGTATCTTTATCAATAGAAGTATTTTCTACAATTTTTTTAATCGTATTGAGATCTACAATAAAATTCTGACCATAGCGTTTATTGGCATTAAGTTTATATTTATTTAACAAATACATAGTATTTGATTTCTTAGCAATATTTTTCATTATCTCACCGAAATGATTATAACATAAAATAAAATATAGTTGTATAATTTAGGATGTATTTTAAATTTTGTAGTCAATGACTGTACATTTATTATAAGCAAATATTCATGGTTACCATTGAAAAAAACACAAAAACAATTATAATTATTTTGAGGTGGAAACATGGATAGAAAAGAAGAAATCATTAAGGTCATTAGTAAGAGTGAAAAACCTATTTCAGCCAGCAAATTAGCTAGTCAATTTGGTGTAAGCCGACAAATTATTGTTGGTGATATAGCACTATTACGTGCTAAAGGATATAAGATAACTGCAACACCTAGAGGTTATATTTTAGATAATATGCAGCAAAAGAATACTTATACGATTGCAGTTAAACACAATGGAGACCAAATGGGTGATGAAATGTATACGATTGTTGATTTAGGTGGATATATTATAGATGTCATTGTTGAGCACCCTGTTTATGGACAACTTATTGGTGATTTACATGTTTCTTCACGTTATGATGTTGATCAATTTTTGAAAAAAGTTGAAAAGAATAATGCTTCTCCTTTAAGCCAATTAACTAATGGTATTCATTTACATACACTACAATGTAATAGTGATGAAGTCTATCATAGAATAGAAAAAGCATTAGATGAAAAAGGATATTTACTAAAATAATACGCTATGCGTATTTTTTTCTTGACTTTATTAATTTTATCTTTATAATGTTGTTAACATGTGTCAAGACACATGTAAATAATATTAAAGGAGAGAATTTATGAATTCACATAAACAAGTTTTAACACTTACGATGACAGCTTTGTTGATTGCTGTTGGTACTGTTATTCCATTATTCATGCCTAAGGTTATTATTGGACCTATGTCATTTACTTTAGCATCACATGTTGCGATTATGATTGCATTATTTTTATCACCTGCTGTAGCAGTTGCTGTGGCATTAGGAACAACATTAGGTTTCTTTTTAGCAGGTTTCCCATTTGTTGTGGTTATGAGAGCATTAACTCATGTTATTTGGGCTTATTTAGGTTCTAAATATGCACAAAAGAATCCAGATTTATTTAAATCATCTAGAAAAACATGGTTATTCAACTTTGCAATTGCTATTATTCATGCTGTAGGAGAAATGATTATTGTTATTCCATTCTATTATGCAGGTATGGATATTCAAACTTTCTTATATATGATTGTTGGTTTAGTTGGTATTGGTACAATGGTACATAGTTCTGTTGATTTTTTTATTACAACAGTTGTATGGAAAGTATTAGCTAAGAATTCTACAATTGCTGGAATTGCTAATGTTAAAACTGTATATTTAATCAAGAATGCATAAAAAGTATGGCAAATTGATATGATTCTCTAAAGTGAACAAAATAAATAATTAAAAGTTCACTAAGG
>JAJQFG010000116.1 GCA_021201315.1 Erysipelotrichaceae bacterium | reverse complement strand
CTATGAAAATACTCTTTTTTATTTAATTGTCCTTGACAAGGGGTACACTTTATAAGTTTATGCTTTTTATTTTCGATTCAACTTATCTACGGTGAAGACTTAGCAGCTAACGCCCAAAGTTGTATACTCATTGAAGCTACAACAAAACAAGTTTTATACAAAAATAATGAAACCGAAAAGCTCTATCCAGCCTCTACAACCAAAATTATGACCATGATATTAATGTTTGAAGCTATTAATAAGGGTACATTATCATGGGATGAGATGCTAACATGTAGTGAGTATGCTGCTAGTATGGGTGGTAGTCAAATTTATTTAGAACAAGGAGAAACAATGAGTGTTTCCGATTTGTTTAAATCCATTGCGATTGCCTCTGCTAATGATTCATGTGTCATGATTGGTGAAAGGATTGGAGGTAGTATTGAAGGATTTGTAGATATGATGAATGAAAAAGCAAAGGAACTGAATCTTACCAATACGCATTTTGAAAATGCTACTGGTTTACATGATGATAATCATTATACATGTGCTTTGGATTTATCAACAATGGCTGCTTATTTGATTGAGATTGGTGGTGATACTTTATTTGCAACAACTTCTTTATATGATAGTTATATTAGAGAAGATAGTGATTCAAAGTTTTGGCTTGTAAATACTAATAAGTTGTTGAATTCTTATGAGGGTTGTGATGGTCTTAAGACTGGTTATACAAAGGAAGCTGGTTATTGTATTGTTTCTACAGCAAAACGAAATGGTTTAAGACTTATTGGAGTTGTTTTAAAAGAGAGTGATCCAAAGATAAGAAATAGTGAAGTTGCAGCGTTGTTGGATTATGGTTTTTCGTTATATGAAAGTGTGACTTTATTTAAGAAAGATGAAGTTATTGAAAATGTAGACATAAAAAATGCAACAGTATCGTCTGTTGATATTGTTGCATTAAATGATATTACCTATATTAAAAATAAAAATAATACAAGTGAAATAACTTACAACTTAGAATATACCAATCTTAATCCACCATTAAATCAAGGGGATGTAGTAGGTTATTTGATAATAATGCAGGATAATGAAAGTATTGGAAGTTATGAGTTAAGTGTTAAAGAAGATGTTGAAGCTTTATCATTGATTGAAAAAGCATATGAAAACTTACTTGATTTTCTATAACAAAAAAATAGAGTTAACTCTATTTTTTAGCATCAATTAAATCTAATAAATCTTGAACCGTTTTAATTTTTAATAAATCATCATCTTCAAACTGTACACCAATTTCTTCTTCTAATTCAAATACTAAATCCACCAAACCCAATGAATCAATCCCTAAATCTCTCAAAGACGATTCTTTAGTCAATGTTTTACCTTTTAATTTACTAGAAAGTCTTTCATTAATTTTATCAAAATAATCCATTATTACTCACCTCTATCTTATTATATCTATCTTTTTTTATAACTGCAATATTCTTTTGAAATATTTAAAAACCTATTCAATCGAATAGGTTTCCTTAATTAATTATTTTGAGATTGTTGTCCTGAAATTTGATTTTGTCCCATTTGAACCAATCTCTTGGTAATTTCACCACCAACAGATCCATTCGCACGAGATGTTTCATCGGGTCCTAGGTTAACACCAAATTCATTAGCTATTTCATATTTCATTTGATCAATAGCGTTTTGGGCACCAGGGACAACTAATTTATTTTTACTTGAGTTGTTGTTTGAATTCATTGTTTTCACCTCCTGACACTACTATTGTGTGAAGGTTAAACAAAATTATTCAATTTTTTTAAAATAAATCATCTATTTTTTTATAGTTATCATCAATCCATATATCTTCACTATTATCGATACATTCTTGTACCATAGAAGCATAGTCCCAACGTGATTCATACATTTGGGCTTTATCACTTTTTGGCTTAGTAGCAGGTTGTTTTGGGGTAAAAATCGTACAACAGTCTTCATAAGGACGAACTGAAATATCATATGTATTGATTTGTTTAGATAAATCAATAATTTCTAGTTTATCTAAACAAGCAACAGGACGAATAACAGGCATTTTAATAACTTCATTAATAGTAGACATGCTTTGTAAAGTTTGCGAAGCAACTTGACCAATACTTTCACCATTAACAATCGCTAAACAGTTATTCTTTTGGGCAATTCCTTGAGCAATACGATACATCATACGACGCATGACTGTCATGGCATAAGATTCATCACAATGTTCATAAACAGCTAATTGTAAATCAGTAAAAGGAATAAAATGAATCAAAATTCTTCCATGGGTATATTGTCTTAAAACATCTAAAATATCGGTTACTTTTTCTCTTGCCAAATCACTTGTATAAGGTGGTGATACATAATGAATACATTCAATATCAATTCCTCTTTTTAACGTTAAATAGCCAGCTACAGGCGAATCAATACCACCTGATAACATAAGTAACGCTTTACCACCTACACCAACAGGATAGCCACCAGCACCTAATGCAACATTATCCATAACATAAGTACATTCTTTTCTTAATTCAACTTTAATAAGTATCTCAGGATGATGTACATCAACCTTCAAATCTTTTGTTGTATGATGAAAAACATAGCCAGCAATACTTGTATTAATATCATGAGATAATAATGGATAATCCTTATTAACACGTTTGGTATCAATCTTAAAAGTGGAACCATCATTCTTTTCAATTAAATATAAAGCTACTTCACTTATTTTCTCTAAATCACTTTCTACTTTATAACAAACACTAAAAGAATGAATACCAAACACTGTTTTTAATTTATCGCAAACTAATGTCGGATCTTCTCCATTAAGCATAATATATAAACGATCATGTGTATCCTTATATGTTAAGTTTTTAAAAGCATGTAGGATTTCTTTTGTATTTCGTGTTAATTTATGAATAAATGTTTTTCTATTTTTACCTTTGGTTGTTAATTCTCCAAATCTTACTAAGATATGATTACATTCCATGATTTTACCTCTGTTTTTTTACTTTCTTTAATATTTCTTTTAATGTATTAATAAATGTTTCTACCTCATTCATTGTTGTCATATCAGAAAAACTAATTCGAATAGCACTTTGTCCTATTTTTTCATCTACCCCCATTGCTTTTAAAGTACGTGAGATATCATTTTTATGAGATGAACAAGTACTCTTAGTAGATACATATATATCTTTTTCTTCTAGAGCGTGTAAAATGACTTCTGGTTTATAACCAATACAAGAAAAATTTAAAATATAGGGTGAACTTTGATTAATAGGTGTATTAATGACAATATCTTCTATTTGATTAAGTTCATTTCTTACATAACTATTTAATGATTGAACATATTGATATTTCTTTTCATTATTTTCTAAAGCTAATCGTAATGTTTTCGCAAACATGGTATGAGTTGCTGTATTAGAGGTTCCTCCTCTTAAATTATTTTCCTGTTGGCCTCCGTTTATAAGTGGTACAAGTGTCGTAGACTCATTTTTATATAAAACACCACTTCCTTTTAAGCCATAAATCTTATGAGCAGAAAAACTAGCAGTATCGACAAATGATAAATCAACAGGGATTTTTCCTAATGCTTGGACATGATCAACATGAAATTTAACTTTAGGATTGGTTTCATCTATGATTTTTTTTATTTGACGAATTGGCTGAATGCTTCCTACTTCATTATTAACATGCATAATAGCTATTAAAATGGTATCATCTCTAATTAAACTTCTTAATTCATCTAAATCAATATGCCCATATTTATCTACTGAAACAAAATCAACATCAAAATCAAACACATCTCTTAATTGTAAACATGTATTATAAACACTAGAATGTTCAATAGAACTTGTAATAATATGCTTTCCTCTATTTTGATATTGAAAAGCAATACCTTTAATAGCCATATTATTGGCTTCACTAGCACCACTTGTAAAAATGATCTCATTACTTTTAACTTTTAACATTTGTGCTACTAGTGAACGTGATTTTTCCATCAAAGAACTAGTTTGAATACCTAAATTATATAATGAATCCGCATTCGCAAAATAATCATTCAATAATGATTGATAAGATTGATTAATCTGAGGATTTAATGGTGTGGTTGACACATAATCTAAATATATCATATTTTACCTCCTATTTAATATATGCTTATTTCTTACAAATTATATACATTTCATAAAAAAAATCAACAGATATAAAAACATTGGATAAAATCCAATGTTTAAGCCTTAACTGATGAATTCTTAATTAATTCTTCATAAGAACCAGGTTGTATTTTTTCTATGATCTCCACAGCTGTAGATAAAGCTTTAGTATATTCACCATTTCTAAACAAAACCTCTGCTTTTGTTAATTCAGTATTCACTTCTAAAAAAGTCGAACGATAACGATTTCCAAAAACAATAGCTTCTTCTACCATTTCTGCAGTTACAATCAAATTATGAACATTATCATATAACTTATAAATAATATCTCTAGCATTATCAACACGTTTAGATAATTCACTCAACTCAATTGGTCGATTATTACGATAAGCTTGAATTTGTGCTGCTTTATCATAAGAATCCTGAATATAATCTTTATAAGATTCATTAATCATTGGTAAATGTTTATTTTTAATTTCTGATTTTATTTCTAATAAAACAATATTAATATTTTCTAATTCATCAATTGCACGTTGTTCCTTAAGGAATAACTGATCACGATATGAAAAGAAAGTATTCAAATCATCTTCATGTGAAATGGCATTATTTTCCATTTGTACAACCTTATTAATCATTTTAGAATAAGCAAATTCACCTTGATTCATTTCTTCTTCCAATTCATAGGATTCTTTTAATATCTTATCAAAATCTTCATACTTTTCTTCAATATTAATAAGCTCATCTTCATCTACAACATATAAATCTTTAATACGATGATAATCTTTGAGGGCTTGCTTATATTGTTCATAAATATTGGTAATCGTATCATAAGCTTTATTCCATTTTTGTTTAAAATCTTCATAGGCTTTTTGTTCATTATCTAAATCATCGATTAAAGCATCAATACTTTCAACTAGAGATTGTAAAACTTCACCCACACCATCTAACTCCAATTGCTTAATATGACTTTGAGATTCTTTTAATGTATTATTCATTACTTCTAAGCGTTGATAAGCATCTAATTGATTTAAAGCGAAATTGTTTTGAGACATTTCATCCATCATGGTATTTAAAGCATCCAGTTTTTTAGGAATATATTGTTTTACTAAAGCCACATAATGAGGTAAATCATCAATACGTTCATCCAACCAAGTTACACGCTTATCAATATCTGCTGTAAATTCTTTGGCATCATCAAAACGTTGATTATTCATTAGATCTTCTAATTGTACAAAAGAATCATCAATATTATTGAAATATTGAGCTAATTGAGGAATATAACTTTCAAGTTGAAAACGGATTGTTTCATAACGATCAATTAAACGACGATAGTTTTCTTTAACTCGAATGATTTCAACTCTTTGAACATTTTCTATTTCTGTTATTTCTTCAATTTTAGCAAGTAATGTCTTTGAATCTTTTTCATAGGTTTTTAACATATCATCAAGCTGGTTCATTTTAGAAGCTATTTTTCTTAATTTACCATAAAAGAGTTGTTCATCAACTTCATTCATTAAAACTGAAAGTTCATTCTTTTGAAAAAGACTAATCCTATCATATTCTTCTACATATTCATCATATAAAGGGACAATTTCTTTCATATTCTTAGAAATACTTTGAACTCTACCTAAACGATATTGTAAAGGAAGTGATTTAATAGCATTCATATTATTTTCATACTCAACAATAAGACTACGATACTTTCTTAAACGCATAGCCCTTTGTACAATATAAATAATAATCATAACTGCTACAACAATAAATATAATAGCTATATTTCTCATACCTATTTGATTGATATATTCTTTAACTTGATCCATAAAACAAAAACCCTCCTCAAAACTATTTATATTGTAACATAAACAAACACATATTTCACTATTTTTTAATTATTGGAAAATTCTGTTAATATAAGATCTTTATTTTTATCATTAGCCCATCTAACAGCCCATTCACTTGCAAATAGTAATAAATATTGTCCTTTTAAGTCTTGAACTTTTTTAGTATCTGAAGAAAGATTAAGCTTCTTAAGATCAATATCTTTATTTTGAATCCAACGAATAAATTGATATGGTAAAGGAGTTGAGACAATATCAACATTATATTCATTTTTCAAACGATAAGATAAAACTTCAAATTGTAAAACACCAACAACCCCAACAATAATCTCTTCCATACCGCCACCAAGTTCAGTAAATATTTGAATAGCACCTTCCTGCGCAATTTGTTCAACACCTTTCACAAATTGTTTACGTTTCATCGTATCTTTATTTCTAATCATCGCAAAATGTTCGGGTGCAAATGTGGGAATACCATCATAGGCAAATTTATTCTTAGCACTACACAAAGTATCACCAATAGAAAAGATACCTGGATCAAAAACCCCAATAATATCACCACTATAAGCTTCTTCAATTTCTTGACGATTTTCAGCCATAATGGATTTAGATTGATTTAATTTTATCTTCTTTTTACCCTGATAATGATAAACTTCCATACCTTTAGTAAATTTACCTGAACAAATACGCATAAAAGCCATTCTATCACGATGTGCTTTATTCATATTTGCTTGAATTTTAAATACAAAAGCACTAAATTCCTCGTCAAATGGATCAATATTTCCTATATCACTATGACGTGCTAAAGGAGTCGTAGACATATTTAAAAAGTGTTTTAAAAATGGTTCGACTCCAAAATTCGTTAAGGCTGAGCCAAAACATACTGGAGATAATTCTCCTTTTTGTACACGTTCTAAATCAAACTCTGCACCTGCGCCATCCAATAATTCGATATCATCTTGTAATTGTTGATATAAATCTTCTCCAAAAACATCTTTCAATTTTTCATCATGTCCATCACATACTTCTGTATCTACTTCCTTTTTACCACCTTGTACGGGTATAAAACGAATCACTTGATGACTTTCTCTTTCATAGACACCTTTAAACTCTTTACCATTACCAATAGGCCAATTAACAGCACAAGTTTCTACCCCTAATTCTTGTTCAATCTCTTCCATTAATTCATAAGGATCCTTAGCTTCTCTATCCATCTTATTAATAAAAGTAAAAATAGGAATATGACGCATCGCACAAACTTTAAACAATTTACGTGTTTGATCTTCAACACCCTTAGAACCATCAATCACCATCACTGCACTATCTGCCGCCATTAAAGTACGATAGGTATCTTCAGAAAAATCCTGGTGACCTGGTGTATCCAAAATATTAATACAAAAACCATCATAATTAAACTGTAAAACAGATGAGGTCACAGAGATTCCTCTTTGTTTTTCTATTTCCATCCAGTCGCTTACCGCATGCCTAGATTGTTTTTTCCCTTTGACCATACCTGCTTCCTGAATAGCACCTCCATATAATAAAAACTTCTCTGTTAAAGTTGTCTTACCAGCATCAGGATGCGATATAATCGCAAATGTTCTTCTTTTCTTTACTTCATCAATAAAATTCGACATAACTATCTCCTTTAAAAATTATAATTTCCATCCTTAAATATCACAAATTCTTCCCCATTTTCTAAAGTCGCAATAATAGATAAATCCTTTGTTCCAATCATAAAATCTACATGAGTCAAAGAATCATTAATTCCCTTAGCATATAATTGTTCCTTATTCATTGATAAACCATTCTTTATACATTCACTAAAACCTTTACCAATAGCCAAATGACAAGAAGCATTTTCATCAAATAATGTATTATAAAATAGAATACCTGTATTTCTAATAGGTGAATCATAAGGTACAAAAGCAATTTCTCCCAAATAATGACTACCTTCATCAGTTTCAATAATACTTTTTAAAACATCATAACCTACTTTAGCATCATAATCAATAATACGACCATCTTTAAATGTTATAGAAAAATCATCAATGATATGACCATTATAATTTAGTGGCAACGCATTATAAACAATACCATTAACACTATCCTTATTAGGTGAAGTAAAAATCTCTTCAGTAGGAATATTAGGAAAAGAATAAATACCATCCGTTGTATAACTACCTCCACCTGCAAAAAGATAATCCTCATTCATCCCAACCGTTAAATCTGTACCTAAACTATTTTGATAATGAATCGATTGAATCCTATGCTCATTAAGCATTTTTACACGACTTTCAAAAGAATAACGATGCTTATTCCACGCTTCAATCACATCATCCTCATAACATCGACATACCTTAAAAATAGCCTGCCACAAAGCATTCACAGCTTCCTTATCACTCATATCAGGAAAAACCTTATTCGCCCATCCTAAACTAGGTGCTCCAGCAATACACCAACGATCAATGCCCAAATCCAAATGATCATAAAACAACTTACACTCTTCATGAACAGCTTTACTATAATATTGCATCTTCATCGGATCAACATCCTTCATAGCTTCAGGATCTTCACTCGTAATGGTAATCACTGCCGCATTTCTTTTAGCATATTCATTTCTTAAAGCAGATATATACTTAGGAACATGTTTAAAATGCTCTTCTTCACAATTTAAATATCTCAATTTCGTAATTTCTTCATCATTATAAAATACAACAACATCCTTAGCACCAACTTGATAAGCTTCTTTAGTAATAGCTCTAATTAATTCATAACATTCAATAGAACCACTAATAACCAATTCTTGATGTGGTTGTAAATTAACACCTTGTCTTACAATAAGTTTTGCATAATTTTTTAATAAATGATCAAACATATCTTTCACACCTTTTCTTACTTTATCTTACCCAAATAATATTCCTTGTCAACATTAACTTGTATGAAATTTAATTAAGTGATATAATAAATTTAGCAAACGAACATAGCATCGTAGTTTCCAAAAAAAAGTTATATACGTACTGGTTATTTGCGAAAATTATAGGGGAGGTACTTCAATGAGTACAGGTAAAGTAAAATGGTTTAAAGCCGATAAAGGTTATGGCTTCATCACACTTGAAGGTGAAACAAGAGATATTTTTGTTCACTTTAGCGCAATTAACGCCAGTGGGTACAAAACTTTAGAAGAAGGTCAAATTGTTGAATTCGAAGTTGTTGAAGGTGACAGAGGACCACAAGCTGCAAATGTAACAGTTGTAGGTTAAAACCAATAAAGATGTCAAAACGACATCTTTTTATTTCTCACAATAAAGAACTAGAGTGTGCTCTCTAGTTCTTTTTTCAGTTCCTGTTAAAGTCGGAATCACTTCTTTTTTCAGTTCCTGTTAAAGTCGGAATCACTTCTTTTTTCAGTTCCTATCATAGTTGGAATCACTAGCTTTTTTCAATGCTAAATATCTAGCATCCTTATTATATGCAACTAAGTATAACTTAATTCCTTAAGTAACTTCAATATACAATATTTTTATTTATTTGTCAATAAGATTGCTTGTGTAAAACATTAAAGATTGCTTGTGTAAAACATTAAGATATCCTTCCTTGATCCATGGATATAATTTGATCAGCTATTTTCATCGTAGAAGAACGATGTGATACAAGAATGATTGTTTTATTAACTTCTTCTAAGGAACGTAAAATAATGGCTTCATTTAAAACATCTAAATTACTTGTTGGTTCATCTAATAAAATACAAGGTTTATCTGATAAAAAAGCTCTCGCTAATCCTAAACGCTGTCTTTCCCCTCCTGAAAGCGATGCCCCAAGTTCACTCACATTACTTTGATAACCATCTGGTAAACTCATAATGAAATCATGAATACTTGCTTTTTGACAAGCTGAAACGATTTCTTCATGGGTTGCATCTAATTTAGCTATTTTTAAATTATTTTCGATACTATCATGAAATAAAACAGTTTCCTGTGTCACATAGGCAAACATATCACGCATATCAGAGGTATTAATCTGTTTTAAATCAGTATCATTGATACAAATCATACCACTAGTAGGATCATAAAAACGCATAAGTAACTTTAACAACGTAGATTTTCCACTACCACTTTTACCTATAATACCTGTTGTTTTTCCTTTTGGTAATGAAATATGAATATCTTTTAAAATCATTTCACTATCATATTTAAAATCTACATGGTTTACTTGTATATCATTAAATAATGTTGTATCTTGATCTTTCACTTCATGAATAAGTTCTTCTTCATCAAGAATCGCAATCACACGTCTACCACTACTAATTGTTGATAATAAATTATTAGATAATTGTGATAGAGCTGTAAAAGGGCCAAAACTAGAAGCCATTAAAACACTACACATTATCACTTCATAAATCGTTGCATCACCATTTTGATAAAGCATAAACATAACGATAAACATCACACATACTGATAAAGATATCAATATTTGCGATACTATCATTTGATTTCCTTCGATGTTTTTCATCTTCTTTGATAAATGATCAATATCATCAGAAAGCTTAATCATTTCTTTTTTTCTTTTATTTCCCATATGATATTGAAATAATGTATTTAATCCTCGGTAAGTTTCTAATAAGAAACTACTCATATGACCTATTTCATCACGATTTTTCTGTCCTATAGTAGAACCTTTTAAGCTTACAATATATGGTATAACAATAGCCATGATAAAATAAGCAATTAAAGCAATAAACATCGCAATAACATTCATACGATAAAATAATGATAATAATATGATAGCCATAATGATTGCAATCATACAAGGGGATATGGTATGAGCATAAAAGACTTCTAAGAGTTCTATATCATTAGTAATCAATGAAATTAAATCACCTTTATCTTTACCATCTAATTTAGCAGGTGCTAAACGTCTTAAAGCAGTATAAACATGATCTCTAATAATTGCTAATAATTTAAAAGCTATATAATGATTACAAGCTTGTTCAATATAATGAAGAATACCTCTTAGCAAGGCTAATATAATAAGAATAATCAATATATATTTTAATGATATGGTTTGTATATTAAGCAAAGCATGAATTGATATGATTGGTATACCAATAGCACATACAAAACCTAAAACCCCCATTAAAATCGCTATAAACATAATTGGCATCAATGGTTTTACTAATACAATAAGTCTACGCATTACTTGAAATCCTGATAATTTCATGCTTGATACACCTCCAATGCTTCTTGTTGAAGAAACAAGCTATCATATAAGCCATGTTGTTTTCTTAAACTTTCATGGTTACCTGTTTCAACGATTTGACCTTTGTCTAAGACATATATTTCATCACATTGTGTAACACTACTTAAACGATGGGTTATAAGAATAACTTTCTTTACTTTAGCGATTTGATGAATGACATCAAGAATTGCTTCTTCTGATTCTACATCTATATTACTTGTAGCTTCATCAAAAATATATACATCACCATTATATAATAATGCTCTAGCTAAATTTAATCGCTGTTTTTGACCACCACTTAAATTACTACCAGATTCTAATATCATGGTATCTAAACCATCCTGGTTTTTAAAATAACCATCTAATTTTACCTTTTCTAAAGCTTCCCATAATTCTTGATCTGTATGTTTTTGTAAATAATTTAAATTATCTTTTACATTTCCCTTAAATATCATTGGATCATGAGTAACATAAACAAAATGTTTCATAAAATCTGTATCATCTAATTGATTTCTTTCAATATTTTGAATTTGGATATGTTGGCTAGGATAATAACCCATGATTAATTTAGCTAATGTACTCTTACCAGAACCACTTTCACCAACAATTCCAGTAAATCCTTTATGAATAGATAATGAAACATCTTTTAGTATTTGTCTATCTTTATCGTAGGAAAAATCTAAATGATGAATATCAATATTCATATCCTGATCACTTAAAGTTTCATTGCCTTGATCCTTTGTATCAATATCTATAATTCTAAAAATCTTTTCACTTGCAGCCATACCATTCATCGCAATATGAAAATAGCTGCCCAATTGACGCATAGGAATAAAATACTCAAAAGACATCAAAATAATAAACATGGTTCCTATTAATGAAATACTACCTTGATAATAACCTAATAAAGCACAAAAACTACCCACTGCTGCCCCACCATAAGCAACAATATCCATAATACTAATACTATTAAGTTGCATAATTAAAACACGCATCGTAACTTTTCTAAAGTTTTCTGCCTCAATATTCATTTGTTGTTGCTTATAAGCATCACTACTATAAATCTTTAGGGTTGTTAAACCTTGTAAGTTTTCTAAAAATCCATCACCTAATGTTGTATAACTCGTCCAGTATTTAGATAATAATTTCTTTGCAAATTTTTGTACAACAACAATACTAATAGGTATTAATGGCACAAATATTAATAATATGAGTGCACAACGTATATCAAAGAATAAAGTGATTACAAATAAGGTTATAGGTGCTAAAACACTATAAAATAATTGTGGTAAATATAGTGAAACATAAGTTTCTAATTGATTAATACCTTCTACTGATAATTGTACCAATTCACTAGTAGTCACATAATCTTGATAATGCATACCTATTTCATTAATCTTATCAAATAATTTGATACGTAATGTACGTTTTGTTTGAGCAGCTGATAGATAGGCATAGTTGCTTTGTTGTTTTAGTGAAATGCCTCTTATTATCAATGAGATTAATATAATGATTAATGTTGTTCCAATATGATTCATAGTTAAAGTATGATGTATCAATTGATGAAACATTATGCATAAACTCATTGTAAATACTATATTACAAATAAGACTAAGCCATTGAAATAGAACTTGTTTAATAATATATGGCATAGTATCTGATAATTCTTTCATTAATCTTTTATCAAACATAATTTCCTCCTTGTTAGCAAACGCTAACCTATTATCTCAAAAAAAGAGCTCATTAGTCAAGCTCTTCGCTATATTTTGTATTAAAAATATCATCTTCATCAAAATCATTTTCTATTTCTTTAAGTTGTGGTAATTCATCTAACGATGTCAACGAAAAAGCATCCATAAATTCATCCGTTACACCATAAAGAATTGGCTTACCTGGACTGTCTTCTCTACCAACTTCTTTAATCAAAGCTTTCGCAACCAGTTTTCTAATCATAGCATCACTGCCTACACCACGTATTTCTTCTACACGTAAACGTGTTACAGGCTGGTTATATGCAATGATAGCTAGTGTTTCTAAGGCAGCATTTGAGAGACTTTTTTCGTTTTGTTCAATCATTTTAGTATAAATATCATGATACTTTGATAAAGTCACTAATTTATATACTCCACCATAATTGACTAGTTCATAGCCTTTTACTATTCTTTCATTGATGATTTGTGCTAATTCATCTAAATAGTTAGTAGCTTCTATTTTTTTTATGTTAAGTATAGATGAAATTTGTTTAAGCGTTAATCCTTCATCTCCTGATAAAAATAACATTCCCTCTATAATACTTAACAATTCATCATGTTCCAATTATGCCAACTCCTTTAAATATATATCTGAAAAATTACTATCTTGTTCAATGGATAGGATATTTTTATTGACTAGATCTAATATGGATAAAAATGTCACTACAAAATAGTTTTTTGTGGGTTCATCAAATAAATCATCAAGTTTGATTTTTTGATGTTTATGTAATGCAAAGAATTGTTTGATTTGTTCGCTGCGCTCTTCAATAGATATTTCTACTCTAGCAATTTTTGATTCTAGAGGTGTCATTAAGGCTTTCCTTTGATACATTTTTTGCATAGCTTTAATTAAGTCATAGACTTCTAGATTACTAGGTATTTGATGATCCGTATCAATAGTATATTCATCCATGATAGCTGGTGCTTTTGTGAATTTTGTATGTCTTGTTTCATAGGCTTCTTTAAAATCATCTAAGACATCTTTATATTTTTTATATTCAATTAATCGTTTAATTAATTGTTCTCTAGGATCTTCTTGATAATCATCTTCTAATGTGACTTTTTCTTTTGGTAAAAGAAGCTTGCTTTTCATTTCAATGAGTTGTGAAGCCATGACTAGATATTCAGACATTGTTTCTAATTGATTTGGATCACAGGCATTGATATAAGCAAGATATTGATCGGTAATGAGTGATACTTCTAAGGTTTCTAAGTCCATTTCTTTCTCTTTGATTAAATGTAATAATAAATCTAATGGTCCTTGAAATTCATCTAAAACAACTTCATAACTCATCCAATCACCCCTTGGCCATTATAACACAGATTTTTAATAATATCATTATTTTGTTTTACACATATATTAAAGTGGAGGTGTTTTTATGTATTATTATGATTATTACTATTATCCTATTTATTATAAGCCATCAATGATGCAATCACTAAAATATACTTTTAATCGTGAAAATGTTTCTAAAGCTTTGCAAACTACACAGAAGACATTATATACAGTTAATCAAATTATTCCAATTATTAATCAAGTAAGGCCTATTATAAGTAATGCAAAAACGGCTTTGAAAGTTGCCAAAGCCGTTAAAGAGATTTAAAAAAACATGGAGATATCTCCATGTTTTAAATTATTGAGCTTTTACTTCTGCATTACCGTAGTCATTACCTTCGTTGAAGTTTCTAGCATTTTCCATTGTTACAACAGCAATAGCTTGTAATGCTTCTCTAGTAAAGAATGCTTGGTGACTTGTTAAAACAACTTGTGGGAACATCATTAAACGAGCTGTAATATCATTAGTTAATGGTTCATCACTTCTATCAGTGTAAACGTTATTATCTTCACCTTCATAAACGTCTAATGCTACAGCATGGAATTTACCTTGTTTTAAGGCATCAATTAATGCTTCGTTATCAATTAAAGCACCACGAGCAGTATTAACAAGCATAGCTGTATCTTTCATCAAAGCGATTGATTCAGCATTGATGATATGATAAGTTGAAGGGAATAAAGGTGCATGTAAAGAAATCAAATCTGCTTTAGCAAATAATTCTTCTTTTTCTACATAAGTTAATAAACCTTCATCAACCAATGCTTGATTTGGATAAGCATCCCAACCAAGTACAGTCATACCATAACCTTTACAAATTCTAGCCATACAAACGCCAATCTTCCCAGTACCAATAATACCAGCAACCTTGTTATGTAAGTCTAAACCTAATAAACCACTTAAAGCAAAGTTATTATCTTTTACTTTGTTATGAGCTTTGTGTAAACGACGGTTAGCTTCTTGAACGATTGCCATAGCATGTTCAGCAACTGCATAAGGTGAATAAGCAGGTACACGTAAAATAGTAATACCACATTCTTTAGCAGCTTGTAAGTCAATATTATTGAACCCTGCACAACGCATTAAAATTAAACGTACACCACATTCGTGAATTGTTTCAATAACTGGACGAGAAAGATCATCATTAACGAATGCACAAACAGCATCATAACCTTTAGCCAAACCAGCAGTTTCAGGAGTTAAACGAGTTGTAAAATATTTAATATCTGAATTGTAAGTTCCTTCTCCCTTGTCCTTAACTAATTCACTAAAGAAAGTACGATCATAATCCTTAGTTCCAAAGAATGCAATCTTTAATACTTTTACAGGTTTCTTTTCTTCAAATTCACCATGTAATAGCTTATCAACTGCAGCAATTGCTTCATCTTCATCTTCGCCTTCAGCCTTAACTGATAAAGTATCTCCATTCTTAGCACCCAAAGCTAAAATCTGTAAGACATTGTCTCCACTAGCATCTGCCCCGTTGCATGTAATAATTACACTACTTTTAAAATTCACACAGCATTGAGCCAATAAAGCAGCAGGACGGGCATGGATTCCTAATGGATTATTGACAATATAAGTAAGTTCTTTCATTTTTTACCTCCTAATTTTATAGTTTTATTGTATCACAAATCTCTATATATTTTCAAAAAATGTTTTAAAAAACATCGCTTTTTCGTTATTTAAAAATATTTTATCAAAAAACATATAGAAAAATATGTATCTTTGACTTAAAATATTGTAAAATACTGTTATGGAGGCGTTCTTTATGTTAATAGTTAATTTTATATTAGGATTATTACCGATTATTTGGCTTGTCATTTCTTTATGTGGGATGAAATGGCCTGGCTATAAAGCAAGTTTTGGTGCATTACTTATTGCAGTTGTTGAAGCGATAGCTTATTTCAATTTTTCAGTTGTAGATACTATGACATCGATGCTAGAAGGTTTTGCAGCAGCGTTATGGCCAATTGTGATTGTTATTATTGCAGCAGTTTTTACTTATAACTTGTGTTTATCAACAGGTTCAATTGAAAGAATTAAGTTATTGCTTACTAGTGTTACAAATGATAAGCGATTATTAGTTGTTTTAATTGGATGGTGTTTTGGTGGTTTTATGGAAGGTATGGCTGGTTTTGGAACAGCAGTAGCAATTCCAGCAAGTATGTTATGGGGGTTAGGTTTTGATCCGATTACGGCTTGTCTTGTGTGTTTGGTTGCTAATGCAACACCTACGCCTTTTGGTTCTATAGGTATTCCTACAGTAACATTAGCTACAAATTTAGGTATGCAAAATAATTTGATTAGTTTTGCAACTGTTTGTATTTTAAGTATTTTGATTATTATTACACCATTTATTATGGTTATGATTATTGGTAAAGGTTTTAAAGCTTTTAAAGGAATTGTGCCTGTATTATTGATTAGTGGTTTTAGTTTTTTGATTCCTGAATTGATTGTTTCTTATTTTGTAGGAGCAGAATTAACAGTTGTGGCTGGTTCTGTTTGTTCACTGTTTTGTACAGTATTTGCTTGTATGAAGTTAGTGAATAAGGATAAGATTCCTGAGGAATATAAGATTGCAGTTAAGAAGAAACCTGAACATATTAATTTAGGTGATACATTAAAAGCCTTATCACCATTTATTCTTATCTTTGTTGTGTTATTACTTACAAGTAAGATTTGTGCTCCTATCAATACTTTCTTAGGACAATTTAAAACAACGATTAAGATTTCAACTTACGAAAGTGCAAGCGCATCAAGTTTCTCATGGATTAATACCCCTGGTGTGCTCATATTTATTTGTGCTATTATTGGTGGTTTTATTCAGAATTCAACGATTCAGGATATGGTTAATGTCTTTATTTCAACATTAAAACAAATGGCTTTTACAGTTTTGACGATGTTATTTATTTTAGGAACTGCAAGAGTTATGCAATATTCTGGTATGATTAGTGCAGTGGCTGCATTGTTCTCAATATTTGGTTCATTCTATCCATTCTTTGCCCCACTTCTTGGTGCTTTAGGAACATTTGTTACAGGATCTGGTACTAGTTCATCAGCATTATTTGGCTCTGTCCAATATTCAATTGCAGAAACAATTAATGCTAATCCTTATTGGTTAGTAGCAGCCAATAGTTTAGGTGTAGCAACTGGTAAGATGATGGCACCACAAAGTATTGCGATTGGATTGGTTTCTGTTAATGAAGCTGGTAAAGATGGTGAGTTGCTAGGAAAAGTTGTTCCTTATGCAATTGTCTTTATTGTGATAAGTATGTTGATTTGTTTCTTTGGACAAGGTATTTGGTCAATATTTGGAATTGGATAAGCTGTATCATTGATACAGCTTTTTTTAAAGGAGGAAGTTATGGAAGTTAAAGCAATTATCCCAAGAGGATATTGTAAAGGGGTTATTAGAGCTATTGATATAGCTAAAAAAGCTAGTGAAGAAGATGAAGATATTTATATTTTAGGTATGATTGTTCATAATCAATATATTGTTAATGCTTTAGAGGAGTTAGGCGTTTATACGATTGATCATAAAGGTAAGACTAGATTAGAGTTACTAGATGAAATAGATCATGGTACAGTGATTATTACCGCTCATGGTGCAAGTGATGCTGTTTTTCAAAAGGCTAAGGATAAGGGTTTAAAGGTTATTGATGCTTCATGTTTAGATGTGATTAAGACACATGATTTAATTAAAGAAAAGCTTAATGATGGCTTTGAAATTTTATATATTGGTAAAGCTGGGCATCCTGAGGCTGAAGGTGCTATTTCTATAGATGAGCAAAAGATTCATTTAATAACAAGTAAAGATGATCTTTTATCATTAGATAAAAACAAAAAATATGTCATGACCAATCAAACAACTATGTCGCTTTATGATGTTTATGATTTATGTGAATATGCTAAAGACTTATTACCACATATAGAAATAGCGAAAGAAACATGTAGTGCTACAAAAATAAGACAAGAAGCAATTAAGAATATGGATGATGATATTGATATTGTTTTTATTATTGGTGATCCTCATTCAAATAATACCAAAAAATTAGCTTCTATTGCTGCTGATAATAAAGAAGTCTATATGATTGAAAGTATTGAAGATTTAGATATCAATGTCTTAAGAAACAAGAAAAAAGCCGCTATATCATCAGGAGCTTCTACGCCAACTTATCTAACCAATCAAGTCATTCAATTCTTGCAACAATTTGATGAAAATGATATCAATACTTATAATAAACCAAAGATTGATAAATCAAAGATATTATAAATTTCTAATAATGAAAATTAATGACATTCATTAAAATATACCCTATAATAAAATCACGGAGGGAATTTATGAGTAAGAATATACTATTTTTTGATGTTGATGGGACTTTAGTTGATGTTAGACCAGCTAGAGAATATATACCTGAATCCACGATAAAAGCCATTCATCAAACAAGAGAAAAAGGCAATTTGTGTTTTTTATGTACAGGTAGAAGTAAAGCTGAAATTTATCCTTATATTTTGGATGTTGGCTTTGATGGTATTATTGGTGCTGGTGGTGGTTTTGTAGAAATTAATGGTGAGATGCTTTATCATAAGAAAGTTGGTAGCAAAGAAATCAATCATATTGTAGATTATTTTGAAGAAAATAATTTTGATTATTATATTGAAAGTAATGGTGGATTATATGCTAGTAAGCATTTGGTTCCACGTTTAGAATGGATTACTTATGGTGATTTAGAAAATGATCCTGAAGCTCGAAGAAAGAAAAAAGAAACACCAAGTCATTTTATTCCATCACTTATTGAAGGTTGTGATTTACATAGAAGTGATGTTAATAAGATTTGTTTTTTAGAAAAAGATGGTATTCCTTTTGATGAAGTCAAAAAAGAATTTGAACATGAATTTAATGTTATACAATGTACAGTTCCATCTTTTGGCGATAATAGTGGTGAATTATCAGTTCCTGGTGTTAGTAAATCCTATGCCATTGAAACACTTATTAATCATTTAGGTATTCCTAGAAATCATACATATGGTTATGGTGATGGTATGAATGATGCTGATATGCTTGAATATTGTCAATATGGTATTGCTGTGGGAAATGCTAAACAAGGTTTAAAGGATATTGCGGATGAAATAACAGACGATATTGCAGATGATGGTATTTATAATTCAATGAAAAAACATGGTTTAATCTAAAAGAGACCTAATAGGTCTCTTCTTTGTATTCTATCACATGATCGTTTTGATAAACAATTTTAGCACTATGGAAATAATCATCCTTCATCCAATCAAAGAAATGATAATCGCCTTCCCACATCTTTAAATCAGATATCTTATCATCATCAATCCAAGACAAAACACCTTCATTGCATTCAATCATCTCGCCACTAAAATCATCACAACTATATACAAACATACCTTCATCTTTACCATAATAAAGACCAGGAAAAACCACAAAGCCATGAAGATGCAGTGTATGTGCAACAAATCCTGTCTCCTCAAGAATTTCTCTTCTCATACATTCTTCCACACTTTCGCCACTTTCCATCTTTCCACCAACACCAATCCATTTACTAGCATTGATATCATTTTCTTTTTTGATGCGATGTAATAATAAAGTTTGATGATGACGTTTTAAATAACACATGGTTGTTATAATCATATATAGTGATAATAATCAGGTGAAGAACCTTCGATTATTTCACAATCCACTTCCTTTTCTAATAGTTCTTTAAGTTTGTGAACCATAATGTTTTCTGCGTGGTGATTGATATCAACCAATAAAATATCATGATCAAAAGCATTTTTGGCATGACGATATTTTGAATCACCAGTTAAATAGGCATCAACCTTACCATAAAATTCATGCATAAAATCAGCACCACTACCACCACATATTGCAATACGTGATACTTGTTTAGCACTTCCTGCATATTTTAAGTGTTCTATATGATAGGTTTCTTTTACATGATTAATAAATTGATCTTGATTCATGGTTTGATTGAGTGTAGCGATTCTGGTCATACCAGAATCATCACCAACTTCAATATCATGAACACCTAATGCTTCAATTAGCCATTGATTCATAGAAACATTATCTAAAGCAGTATGACTACTATATACAGCAATATGATTTTCAATAGCTTTATATATAAATTTACCCATAAAGTTATCTTTATCAATATTATCAATAGGATCTAATAAAAAAGGATGATGTGTTATTAGTAATTGACAATGATGATCAATGGCTTCTTGTAATGTATTATTATCAGCATTTAAAGAAATCATGATTTTAGAAATTTCTTGATTTTTATCGCCAATTTGTAAGCCACATTTATCCCATTCTTCCTGTTTTGATAATGGATAATGATTTTCCATGATTTCTATAATTTGTTTAAGTAACATATTTTTCACCTTCTTATAAAAAATCTTTTAGTTGAGATTGTCTAAGTTTTCTTAATGCTTTAGCTTCAATTTGACGTATACGTTCACGTGTCAAATGAAAGTATTGTCCAACTTCTTCTAATGTTCGCTTTTGTCCATCATCTAAACCAAATCTTAGACGTAGTACTTTTTCTTCACGTTCAGTTAGTTTCATAAATGCTTCATTTAATTCGTCTTTTAATAATTCATTAGTAGTATATTCATCAGGAGATATACTATTTTTATCTTCAACAAAATCATCTAAATGGGTATTTTTTTCACCAAGAGGTGTTTGTAAAGATATAGGATTTACAGCAATCGTTTTTAATTGATTCACTTTATTGATAGAAATATCCATATAATCAGCAATTTCTTCATCGGTGGCAGTTCTGCCTAATTGTTGAGATAATTGTTTTTGAGCATAATTGAGCTTTTGGATATTTTCGACCATATGTACAGGTAAACGGATACTTCTTGCTTGATTAGCAAGACTACGAGAAATGGTTTGTTTTATCCAATAGGTTGCATACGTAGAAAATTTAAAACCTTTCGTATAGTCAAACATATCGACAGCTTTCATTAATCCAATATTTCCTTCTTGAATTAAATCCAAAAGAGATAAACCTCTACCTGTGTAACCTCTTGCAATAGAAACCACCAAACGTAAATTAGCATCAATAAGCTGTTGTTTGGCTTCTTCATCACCTTGTTTAATTCTTTTGGCTAATTCAATTTCTTCATCTTGATTTAATAAATCAATTTGTCCAATTTCATGCAAATACAACTTAACAGAATCATCTAAAATCATTGTTTCTTGATTACTTATAACCATACACCCTTTCTTTAATATATTTCTTCTTCAATCATTGCAATCATATGTGTTACTTCTTGGTAGCGTGGTTGACTTGGTGTTAAAGAAGTTAAGATATTTTGATATATTTTTAATTGTCTAAGCCATTTTTCTTTAAAGAGATCATTTTTATTTTGTCGTAAGATTGGACCAAAATAAAAGTCTTGTTCATTATAAGTCAATAATTCATCTGTTTTTTCACAAACAATAATTTCATAAATATGTGAAGCATCTTTAACAATATCTTCAGCGATAATTTTCATTTGATGCTTATATAAATATTCTCTAAGTATTTCTAAACCGACATTAACTTGTAAGATAAAACGATGATGATTTAAATACTCTGGAAATTCATCTAAAATTTCGACCGTAAGTTTTCCACCCATTCCGCATATACTAATCATATCCACATTTTTATCAATAATAGGATTTAAACCACTTCCTTGAAGTGGTTTAACTTTTCTTTCTACATGATAAGTATCAATTGTCTCAATTGCAGCATTTAGTGGACCACTAGCAATATCACAGGCATAAGCCTTATCAATTATGTTATTTAAAACCAGATAAACTGGTAAATAAGCATGATCACTGCCAATATCCGCTAAAATATGTCCTTTTTGTTGTTGTATAATAATATCTGCAATAGCTTGTAATCTTTGCGATAGTTTCATTATTTATCTAAGAAATCCTTTAAACGTTTAGAACGAGATGGATGTTTTAATTTTCTTAAGGCTTTAGCCTCAATTTGACGAATACGTTCACGCGTAACATTGAATTCTTTACCAACTTCTTCAAGCGTTCTTGTACGACCATCATCCAAACCAAATCTTAATCGTAATACTTTTTCTTCACGGTCTGTTAATTCTAATAATACTTCGTTTAATTCATCTTTCAATAATTCGTTTGCAGCATAGTCATCTGGAGACATAGCACCTTCATCTTCAATAAAATCACCTAAATGAGAATCATCTTCTTCACCAATTGGTGTTTCCAAAGAGACTGGCTCTAAAGAAATCTTTTGAATTTCTCTTACTTTTTCAGGTGTCATACCATCCATTAATTCAGCAATTTCTTCAGCTGTAGGCTCTCTACCTAATTCTTGTACCAATTGTCTTTGAACACGTGTTAATTTATTGATGGTTTCAACCATATGAACAGGTATACGAATGGTTCTAGCTTGATCAGCAATGGCACGCGTAATTGCTTGTCTAATCCACCATGTGGCATATGTAGAAAATTTAAATCCTTTTGTATAATCAAACTTTTCAACAGCTTTGATTAATCCCATATTACCTTCTTGAATAAGATCTAAGAATAACATACCCCTACCAACATATCTTTTAGCAATGGAAACAACCAAACGTAAATTAGCCGCAGCCAATTTCTTTTTCGCTTCTTCATCGCCATCAAGAATACGTTTAGCAAGCTCAATTTCTTCTTCATGAGTCAATAATTCTGCACGACCAATTTCCTTAAGATACATTTTAACTGGATCATTAATCTTAACATTACTGCCAAGTTGATTAGGATCATCAGCTTCATCTTGTGATGAATACAAATCAGCTGTATCCGTAGTCATCATATCAAAATCACCGCTAAAATCTAAGTTAGGCATATCACTTTCTAAATCATCACCTAAACTATCTAAATCACCTAAATCATCAAGTTCCTCTAAATCTTCTATAGATTCCAAGTCACCTAAATCATCATCCATACCTTTAAGTAATTCTTCATCATCCACTTCAAGGGCATCTAATCCATCTTCTATCACGATATTATTATCAGTGATAAATTCTAATAATTCTTCAGCAGCTTCATCATCAAGATCATACTTTGTTAAAAAAGCATCAAGATCATCTTGAGATAATGTGCCACCCATTGCTTGAGCTGTTTCTTTAATTAATGTTTTTAAATCATCAAGAGTTACTGGTGTTGCTTTTTTACTTTTTTCTTTCATTATTTACTCCTTCTTTGTTTCCTCATCAAGTTTTAATATTTCATTTAATATTTGTGCTTTTTGATAAGGATCTAATATATAATTAAATTGTTCTAACAATTGTTTTTTCTTTAATTTCTTGGCGTTTTCACCAATTGTTGTAATATAATCATCAATGGCTTCAGATTGATAATTCAATGGTAAATGAGATTGTGATATATCAATGATTTTTGATATTATTTTTTCATCATGAATACGATTAATTAAATCAGCTACTTCTAAATGACTATGATGACGATAATAATCAAGAATATATGAAGCTATAACACGATAATCGTCATCATACATAAAACCAGCTTTAGCTTCATATTTTAAAGCAACCTCACGACTATTCATCATATAAAATAATAAATCATGTTCAGCTTTTTGATATTTATCTTCATATTTTATCGTTTTCTTCTTCTCAACATATGCTACTTGTGGTTGAGCAATACCACTTACTTTCTGTTGAATAATTTCAAAGGAAAAACCTGACTTTTGTGATAACATACGACTATAGTAATCTTTATCAACATCATCATTGAGTTTTGATATATGTTCACACATTTTTTCCATATATTGTTTACGATCATCATAATTATTTGTATCTACATATTCATAATCCATCATAAACTCTATTGGTTTATATGTCTTTTGTAATATAGCCTTTAATCCACTTTCTCCTTGTAATTCATAAATTTCGTCTGGATCATGATTATCAGGTAAAACTATAATAGATACATTAAAACCAGCATCCAATAACAACTGTGATGCCTTACTCATAGCTGCTAGTCCTGCTTTATCACCATCCAAACATAGATAAATGTTATGAGTCAAACGTCTAAGCATACGTATATGTCCACTCGTTAAAGCCGTACCCATTAACGCCATCGTATTTTCAATACCTGCTTTATACATCGCTATCACATCCATAAAACCTTCTAATAAATAGACAAAACCTGCTTGTTTAACAGCTTCTCGACAGCGATGATAATGATATAAAATATCACCTTTAATAAATATATCCGATTCTGGTGAATTCACATATTTAGCACTTGTTTGTGTCGGCTTATATATACGACCACTAAAACCAATCACACTACCATTAACATCAAATAAAGGAAACATAATTCGATCATTAAAACGATCTGAATAATAATCATTTTCCAACACTAAACCCGATTTAACCATATCAATATTTGAAAAACCTAGTTTCGAAAACGACTGATATAATATAGATTCCATTGGTGCATAACCAATTTGAAATTCTTTAATAATATCATCATTAAAATGTCTTTTGATAAGATAAGTCTTAGCTTCTAAGCCTAATTTGGTATGTAAATAATATGAATATAATCTTGTAGCCTCTTTATGCATATCATAAAGAGATTGAAATTTTTGATTTGATTGTGGCTTAACTACTTCTATATCATATTCACTTAAATCAATATTAGCCCTATCAGCTATCATTTTAACAGCTTCCATAAATGAAATATTCAAATACTTCATTAAAAAACCATAAACATTACCACCAGCACCACAAACAAAACACTTATAAATTTGTTTATCCTGTGAAATAGATAATGAAGGATGCTTATCATCATGAAAAGGACAAATCGTTTTATAATTTCTACCACTCTTTTCTAAAGGCAGATATTCACCAATCACATCTACAATATCAACACTTTGTCTTATCTCATTGATTTTTTCCTGTGATAAGCGCATCATATGCCCTCCTTATCTAAAACTTCACTTTTTCTAATAAATAATCTGATAATTCATGAATAGGTAAACGAATTTGTGCCATAGAGTCACGTTCTCTTACAGTCACTGTTTCATCTTCTAAAGTATCAAAATCAATCGTAATACAATATGGTGTACCAATTGCATCTTGACGACGATATCTTTTACCAATTTGACCTGTAACATCATATTCTACATTTAATTGTTTTGATAACATATCATATACTTCTAATGCTTTATCACTTAATTTTTTAGTTAATGGTAAAACTGCTGCCTTAACTGGAGCTACAGCTGGTGATAAATGCATAACAATACGACTATCTTTTTCTAATTCTTCTTCATCATAAGCATCACTTAATAAGCTTAAGAATAATCTATCAACACCTACTGATGGTTCAATAACATATGGTATGTATTTTTGGTTAGTTTGAGGATCTAGATATTCTAAACTCTTTTTAGAATATTCCTGATGTCTTGATAAATCATAATCTGTTCTATCAGCAATACCCCATAATTCGCCCCAACCAAATGGGAATAAATATTCAATATCACTTGTAGCTTTTGAATAAAATGATAATTCTTCTTTTTCATGATCTCTAAAATAAAGATTATCTTTATTCAATCCTAAATCTAATAAGAAATTCATACATTGTTCTTTCCAATAATCAAACCATTCTAAATCAGTATCTGGTTTACAAAAGAATTCTAATTCCATTTGTTCAAATTCTCTGGTTCTAAAGATAAAGTTACCAGGTGTAATTTCATTTCTAAAAGATTTACCAATTTGGCCAATACCAAAAGGTACTTTCTTACGTGTCGTTCTTTGAATATTTTTAAAATTCACAAAAATACCTTGAGCTGTTTCAGGACGTAAATAAACAGTACTTTTAGCATCTTCAACAACACCCATATAAGTTTTAAACATTAAATCAAATTGACGAATATCGGTAAAATCTTCACTACCACAATTAGGACAAGCAATATGATGTTCTCTAATAAATGACATCATTTTTTCGCTATCCCAACCATCACTATGAATCGTAGGATCATAAGCTTCAATTAATTTATCAGCACGATGTCTTGTTTTACAATGTTTACAATCAATCAATGGATCAGAGAATCCACCTACATGACCACTAGCTTCCCAAACTTTAGGATTCATGAAAATAGCTGAATCTAAACCAACATTATAAGGAGATTGCTGAATAAATCGCTTCCACCATAGTTGTTTAATATTGTTTTTCATTTCTACGCCTAAAGGTCCATAGTCCCAAGTATTCGCAAGTCCATCATAAATTTCTGATCCTTGATAAACAAAACCAGAATTCTTAGCATGCGCAATTAATTTGTCCATATCATTCATTTATAATACCCCTTTTCTTATATAACATGAAAGACTTAGCTAAGCTAAGTCATCTATTTATAATATAACATTGTATTTTATACTCTCATAGCGTGATTTTGTCAACCAATTATAAGGGTACACTATAAGTATGTCCTATCGTTTAACCAATTTAATATATCACGATATATTTCATCTTTGTTGCTTTCAAATAGTAAAGCATGACGTTTTTTTTCGAATATTTTTAAAGTAACATCTCGTAAATGATTTTTGATATATAAATCATATAATTTATGTATGTCAAAACATAATGGATCATCGCTGCCTGCAGCAATATATATTGGTAGTTCTTTTGGTATAGAAGTTATTGCTTCTTCTTTAGAGACATCATGAAGTAAACTTAATATGTCTTTATAGCCTTGTATTGTATAGATGAAATGTGCCATGGGATCTTCTAGTAATTTTTTTTGTTCATTTTCATCTGATGTTAACCAGCTTACTGGTGATGAATCATGTATTTTTTTATTAAAATGAGCATGATAATATTTATAATAATGATTCACTTTTCCAAGTGGTCCTTTAAATAAGCGTAAGATATTAAAATAAGCCTGTTTTAAAGAATAATGTTCTACCTTATAAGGTGTAGACAATAATAAAATCCCATCAATATAATCTCCGTATACGCTTACAAATTTACGTACCAATACACTTCCCATATCATAGCCAAGCATAAAACAAGGCACATCAGGATAATCACGACGAATAATCTCCTGGAGATGATACATATCTAAAATCAAGTTTTTGCCACCATTTTGCCTACCAAAATAACCTTGTTCCAAATCAATCAAAGATTGACCATGACCAACAATATCACTAACCACAACAACAAAGCCTTGATTCATTAAAAATGTTGCAAAATGATCATATCGATCCGCATGTTCCCCAAATCCATGCAAAATATTCAAAACAGCTTTCACCCTAATAACCACTTTTGGTTCATAAACATGAAATCTCACATGAACATGCATGGATGAGGTATAATGATCTGTATACTTCATATAACTTCCTCCCTAACATCCCCTCAATATGACAACATTATACACTAAAATTTTCATAAGAAAAAGATTTTATAAACAAATGAAACTATTTTTATCACAAAAAATAGTTTCATAGTCATTTTTATAATATTTTTTTTATAAATTTTGATGTTTTAAGATGAATTCCCGTATATTCTTCTACGAAACTATCCATAATGGGTATCATCGTATGAATAGCTTCATCGCAAATATCTAGTTGAAACGCTTTATCAATAGGTACTTTACATAAATGTCTAAAGTTTTTTAAAACATCTTTGTCCAATACTTTATCACTCTCTAAATGCTCATGACATACAAAGCCACCATGTTTAAGAGAAATTGCAACAACTTTAGAACTTTGACACATCACACAACCATCTACATAAATAGAAACACCATTATGTTCTAGTATAAAAACATTAAATAATAGATAAGTAAGTAATGGATTCATTCCTTCATCTAAATATGTTAAGCATTTTGATATATATTGATATTCTAATAAATCAGGAACATTATCCTCAATATAGCGATAAAAATATTCACATATGTATTGAGCTATCATATCACGTTCTATATCTTCTTGAATATGTCTTAGATAATTAATAGGTGTAGCACGCATCAACAAACACATACCTTTTTTTAAATGAATGGTTAGTTGACTGATCATCAGTGTTTGGCATGCTCTAGCATTTTTACTTGTGAGTTTTTTGATGCCTTTAGCTAATACTGATAATTTACCGTATTCTTTTGTATAGATATAAAGAATTTGATCATTTTCTTTATAGTCTGATTTTTTTAGAATAATAGCTTCAACTTCTACTTCATTAATAGTCGTTTTCATCATAACCAAATTCACGTAAATATTTTTGTTTATTACGCCAGTTTTTTTCTACTTTGACAAAAAGTTCCAAATCTACTGGTACTTGTAAGAAACGTTTCATTTCACGTCTAGCATTCTTTCTGATTTTTTTAATCATCGATCCTTGTTTACCTATAATAATTGCTTTTTGACTTGGATGATCGACAACAATGCAAGCCATTACATAAACCCCATCTTCATCTTCTTCCATTTTTTCAATCACAATAGCTACACTATGAGGTACTTCTTCACGAGTAAAATACAAAATCTTTTCTCTAATAAATTCTGCCATAATGAAACGTTCAGGATGATCTGTAATATGATCTTTAGGATAATACATAATACCTTCATTTAAGTCATTTTTAATGGTTTGAACTAATTCATCTACATGATCGCCATTTAAAGCACTAATAGGAATGATTTCTTTAAAATCATATAATTCTTTCCATTGTACAAGTTTTTCAGCTATTTCATCCTGTGATAATAAATCAATCTTATTTAATAATAAATAAACAGGGGCTTCACTTTCTTTTAAACGATTCACAATATAACGATCGCCCTTACCAATATACTCATCTCCAGGTGCAATCAATAAAACAATATCCACGCCAAAAATACTATTTAAAGCATTCGTATTCATAAATGAACCTAAAGCATCTTGAGGCTTATGAATACCAGGTGTATCCATAAAAATAATTTGAGCTTCATCGTCTGTATAAATACCTTGAATGGTGTTTCTAGTTGTTTGTGCCGTAGAAGATGTAATGGCTAACTTTGTACCTAAAATATGATTCAATAATGTTGATTTTCCTACATTTGGACGACCAACAATACTTACAAAACCTGATTTAAAACTCATAAGCTTTCTCCTATAAACATACGTGGTAGTAATTCTTCCATATTGGTTACTTCATAATATTCCTTGCATCCTAATATAATTGGTGTATGAGGATCTAATAGTTCAGATAAAACCTGTCTACAAGCCCCACATGGAGAAACCAGTGGGCTACAATTAGCAACAATGGCTAAAGCTATAATATCATCTTTACGATAGCCTTGACAATATGAGGCAAATATGGCATTTCTTTCAGCACACATAGTTGATCCATAAGCGGCATTTTCAATATTGCATCCATGAACTGTCTTACCATTTTTGAGTAACACACAAGCACCTACCGCAAAATGAGAATATGGTGTATAAGCATTTTGACTTGCTGCAAATGCCTCATTCACTAAATCTTGATAATTCATACTACCCCTCTTTCTATTTTTAATTTTCCTAATATTTCATCTTGTAATGCAAACATTTCTTGAGCATCATCCTCATTCATATGATCATATCCTAATAAATGCAACAATCCATGAGTAAAAAGAAAACACATTTCTCGATGAATAGAATGTCCATATTCTTTAGCTTGTAATAAAGCATGATCATAAGAAATAAAGATATCTCCTAACTCTCTAGGCATATCATCTACATAAAACTGATCATTATCTTCTAAAGCAAAACTAATTACATCTGTTGAACGATCAATATGACGATAATCTCTATTAATTTCATGAATCATCTCATCATCCACAATCACACATGATAGTTCAACATCATCATCTATTTCTAAATAATTTAAAGTAGTTTCAATAATTTCTATATACTTATCTTCATAAGATTCATCACATAAATGATTCTTATCATTATATACAAAATCTATTACCACAAAATCACCCTTTACTTTTAATTTTTCCATCCTCGATTATAACACAATCCAAATTCTTATTCATCACTTTTGTTTGATGATTCACCATAATAAAAATTTTATCATCAAAATTCTTTAATAAATAACGCATTACTTTACCCGCTAAACGCGTATCCATATGCGAAAAAGCCTCATCCAAAATATAAACATCATAATCCTGACACAATAATCTCACCAAAGCCACAATTTGTCTTTGACCTAACGATAAAGGACTACCATCCTCTGATAAAATACAGTGGAACATATCACATAAGTCTTCTTGACCAAATGCTTTTAAATACTTTTTAATTAAATCTTCATCATCACATAGAAAATTATCATAAACACTCATATGTAAGAACGTTGGTGTTTCATTAGTATATCCAATATGCTGATATAATGAATTTAGATTAATGGTACGTAATTCTTGATTGTTTAAATAAATATCACCAGTATAATTTAAATCAACACCCATCAGTAATCTTAATAATGTTGATTTACCTGAACCTGTGATGCCTTTAAGTAGTAGATGACGTGAAATAGTGAAATCAATATGTTCTAAAATAGGCAATTGATAGCCATAGGCATAACCTACATTATCAAATGTTATAGAAGTTATTTTTTCTTGAATATCTTCTTTATCATTGGTTTCTTCAACCTCAAAAGCTTTATATTTTTCATAGATGATACTGACTTGTTTATATTGGGCTGCTAAAGCAACCATATTCATGAGTGGTTGGATGCAATAAGAAACTAACATATAAAACATAAGAAGTTGTCCAATGCTTAAGTGTTTATTTTGATAGAAATAAAATCCAAGTATAAGAATGATACCATAAAAGAAATAGATAATATATTGAATGGTTGTTTGCATCTTATTGACAAAAAGGGCTTGTTGTTGTTTAAGTAATGCTTCATCTAGATATAGATGGTAACTGCGTTCTCTTTGTTTTTGTAAGATTAGGAAACGTTTAATCAAGAATTGATTTTCAATAAGTTCTAAAATATGATGCTGATAAACATACCCTGCCTCTAAATATTGTCTATTCATTTCCTGTAAAGTAGTTAAACGTTTATAGGTTAATAATGTAATAAGAATAGACATAATAATAACGCATAAAGCCATTTTATAATTAAGAACAAGCATACCTATCATAAAAATAATAAACGAAGAACCATCCACAAAAAGTCTTTCAAAGCAAGCAATACTCATTTCACTTAAATCAAATAAACTTAATAATTGGCTTTGCAGAGCACCTTTATCTTGATAAAAAAACGAATACGGCTGTTTTAGTATATTCATAGATGAAACAAAAACATCATCCTCATCAATAGCTCTTTGTAAGTTAATCATCTCATCAGTCTTTGTTTTTTCAATTTTAGTTTTGATGATTTCAACAAGACAATAAGCCAGTGATAAAACAACCATATAGAAAAAAGGTGTTGTAATCGTAATACGATCAATTAATACTTGAAAGAAATAACTACTAATATACCCTAATAACGAAATATAAATGCCTTTAAAAATAAGTGACATCATATTTTTCTTATAAGCTATAAAAGTTTCTTTAAGAAAAGTTGTATAAGGCTTATAATTCAACTCTGGTACACGACCAACATGTGTTATAGCAATCATACGTTTTGTATAGTTTTCTTCTAAGGCATCTCGATATAATGTTACTAAACCTTTTGCAGGATCACCTATAATATATTCATCATCCTTTATTTCATACAATACAACATAATGACCTAAATCACCATATATCATATATAAAATACATGGCAACTTTACATTTTCCTCAATATCATCTAACGAAGCTTCATAAGTCGTTGCTTCTATTTGATACTCCTTGAGACATTCAAGCATACCTTTAATAGATATACCGTTTTGATTCATGCGTGCTTTTGCCTTAATCTCTTTAACCTCTTCTTTAAATCCATAATGTTTTAAAATCATTAATATACAAAATGCACCACATGCTTTTTCTTCATCTTGTAATTCAATAATATATTTACTCATAAAAAAACCTCCTCACTATTTATATTCGCTAAAAAGTAGTCATTTTTCTTTTTTTATTTTAAATTTTTTTAAAATTGGAGATATTTTTTTAATGATCATTACACAAAGCAAATAAAACACTAATATACATATATTATTACCAAATTATATACTTAACAATTACCATCATTTATACACTCAAAAGCCTCAGCAAACTCCATAGAAATATAAAAATTGCAGATATGATTATTAATCAAACTATAGGAAATAACATAGAAATATTTTCTAATTTATTAGCTATTTTAGGACTAATAATTGAACTTAATTCATCAAGATTATAAACGTATTAATGATATGTTCAATATATAATAAGATTAGTTTATAATCATAAAGGCTAGGTATCCTACAATGTTTTGCAAATTCTAATATATTTATAAAGATTGCTTGTATTATAATTGGTTAAATTATAAAAATAACTAGTATCTGAAACAAAAATGAAACCATTACTGGTTTCATTTGCTTTATAACTATTCTACAGAGGGTATGAAATAGTTATTTTAAGACTCTAAAATTGGAATTAAATCATCAGGATTATAGATATTTGATACTGCAATAATAGCGTTGCATAAAGCCTCAAAACTAGCTTTTACAATATGTTTTTCTACATATGGTGAAACATAGAAGAATTTTGCTTTTATCATGATTCTTAGTTTTTCAGCCAATAATCTAGAATGTTCTAATTTTGTTTCTTCTCTAGCTTCAATTTTAGCTTCTGCAATTAAAGTATTATCAAACTTTCTGTCATCATCTTCATCATATGCTTTCCATCGTTCTTCATCACTGTTAAATGTTATTAACATTGTAATCATCTCCTTTATTAACTCATCAGCATCCTCATATGGATAAGGAGCATCATGTAATAATAAATAACATAATTGTTCAGTAAATGTTAGATTTGTTTTTCCTTCTAGATGTTTATCAATACGTTGTATGGTGAAAATTTTTGAGGTTAGATTTTCACCATCATATGGTAAACTGCTGCTTCTAATACATTTTAAATAATCATCTTCAAAACCATGAAACATTGATAATGGATTGTCTAAGTAATAAATAGCCTAATAAGAATCTGGAACATCCACATATGATTGACCTTGAATAATATGTTCATTCATCATTCTTATACCATAATAATTGATTCGTTTACGTTCGCCAATTGTCATATCATAGTTTTGAAATTCCAGATTATAATAACGATGCTGATCATCTTCAATATAAAAGTCCAGTCTTAGCTGTTTGTTTATAATTGATGAACTCGCAAGATGAGTATGAAGTATCGTAATACCATTAATTCTATCATGTGATAAATCTTCACATAATCTAATAAGAATTTCTTGCTTTTTAGTCAATGCATATTTTAAAAACAGATCACCACGATATCTTGCGGGTGTACCACGTATATCAAAATATTCTTTTAGTGATGGATAAACATTATTCATATAATCCTTATAAAACTGTGTTTCTTTCAAAATTTAACTCCATAAAATACCCTCCTATTATATATATACGCTTTAAAGTAGTCATTTTTCTTTTTTTAAAATGAAATTTTTTAAATTTTTTTAAATAGTAGGATACTTTGTTACATTATAGCAAGCATTGTTACAATATGCAAATACAAATTTGCATATAATAAATAAATATAAAAATGATAATTAAAAAATAGCTCTTTCAATATGTTTTTCTATATATGGTGAAGTATAAGCAAACTCAAATATATTTGTATAAATTGCCAGTATTGTAATTAATTGAATTAAACAAAAAAACTAACATCAAATAAAAAGAAGCAATCACATAGGATGTTCTCAAATAACTTGGGAAATCGATAGGCACTCAAAATTTATGGGGTGCCT
>JAJQFG010000048.1 GCA_021201315.1 Erysipelotrichaceae bacterium | reverse complement strand
TTTTCCCGGAAAGATTAGTATAAATTTACGGCACCCGGAAAAATTTTGGTTACCCAAATTGCCATGTTTTTTTAATAAATCATATGTTATAATGTATATTGCAACTGGAGATGATATATATGGATAAACCAATCATAATTATACTTAGAGGTAATAGTGGAAGTGGCAAAACGACCGTTGGTCGTATTTTACAACAATATTATGGTAGTAATACTATGCTTATTTGTCAGGATATTATTCGTCGCCAATTATTAAGAGTTAAAGACGGAAAAGATTGTCCTGCTGTTGGTATGCTAATTAATTTGGTAGAATATGGATATATGCATAATGAGGTTGTTATTCTTGAAGGTATTTTAAGAAATGAATGGTATGAACCATTATTTCAAAGAATAGCTCAATTATATAAAGATCATATTTATGCTTATTATTTTGAATTATCTTTTGAAGAAACATTAAGAAGACATTCTATGCGTTCTCGTCATAGTGATTTTGGCAGAAAAGAACTTCAAAAATGGTTTAAACCGCATAATTATATATATAATATAGAAGAAAAATTGATATATGAAGATGAAAGTGTTGATCAAATTCTTCATAATATCTTTTTTGATATTAATAATGAACTTAATAGTCAAGTAAAGGAGGATATTCATGATTAAGGTAGATTTGATAACAGGTTTTTTAGGTTCAGGAAAAACGACATTTATAAAAAAGTATGCTCAATATTTAGTTGATCAAGGTTTGAAAATTGGAATTATTGAAAATGATTATGGAGCAGTTAATGTTGATATGATGTTACTGGATGATATATTAGGGGATAAATGCGGTTTAGAAATGATTGCAGGTGGATGTGATTTGGATTGTCATAGACGTCGTTTTAAAACTAAGTTGATTGCCATGGGGATGCTTGGTTATGATCGTATTATTATAGAACCTTCAGGAATTTATGATGTGGATGAATTTTTTGATGTTTTATATGAATCACCACTAGATAATTGGTATGAAATTGGTAATGTCATAGCGATTGTAGATGCTTTGTTAGAAAATAATTTATCTAAAGAATCTAATTATATTTTAGCAAGCGAAGTAGCCAATGCAGGTTGTGTTATATTAAGTCACGTTCAAGATACTACGAATGAGAGAATAAGTGAAACCATCCAACACATTAACAAAGCACTAATAGATGTTAAATGTCATCGTCAGATTAAAGACGAGGTTATCACACGTATATGGGATGATTTGAATGATGATGATTATCAACATATTTTAGAGTGTGGCTATGTAGCCGAAGATTATCTAAAGTTTGGATTTCAAAATGATGATGCTTTTCAATCACTTTATTTTATGCATGTACATATGTCAAAAGATGAAATTCAATCCATCGCTATGAAAATACTTCATGATACTTCTTGTGGTGAAGTTATGCGTATTAAGGGCTTTATACAAATTGAAAATCAATGGTATGAGCTTAATGCTACAAAGCATAATATGACATTCAATGAAATATCAGTTGGTCAAGAAATCATCATTGTAATTGGTGAGCATCTAAATGAACAAAATATTCAATCCTATTTTGCTCATAAAGCAGTTCATTAAGCGAAAATATGTTAAATTATCGTTTTATTAAAAAGTCTATCTTATGATGTTAATAATGTGTAAAATATATGGGGTGATTAGAAATGGAACAATTAATTGAGACAAATCTTAAGAAAAAGAAATTAGAAGAACTTTTACAGGATGCAGCTTCTCGAAGTGATCGTTTTTCTATAACTAGGTACTTTGATGATTATATGAGTGAAGATGAATATAATATGATGCAAAAAGAATTTATGGATGCCATTATGGAAGATCATCGTCGTAGAGTAAATGCTTATGAAAATAATATTGATGGTTATTATGATGAATTGAATAAATTATTTTATTTTAAAAATGATAATGATGCTAAAAGTTATTTTGATGAATTATTAAATCAAGATATTGAAGCATATCAGTCTATTCAATATATTGAATTCGAAAATAAGAAACCATCTTCTTTAAAAATACCAGAAGAATATTTAATCGAAAGAAAACTTACTCGTATTTCTCCAGTAACAACTGGACCAGTATTTGAAATATATACATTTTCTATGGAAGCATTTGATGATATTAAAGCAACAATGAAGAAATTATTTTCATCATATAAGATATATGGTGGTATTTTTGAAGATTTATGTTTATATAATGGTAATCAATCCATATTAAAAATATGTTCTCATGAAGGATATGCTTATTTTGATAAAAAAGATGCTTAGTAACAACAAAAAGTGTTTGACAAATACAATAGTCTTGGTATAATATACGAGTGCAATAAATGATAGCAGCTTTAAGATAGAGATTTGCGTTTATGACAGAAGGATGTAGAGTAGTCGGGCTGCAGGTGAAATACTTAGCATAAACACTTCTTTATTGAATTATGACTATTATTTTATGCAAATAAAACAATAGGAGGAAAAAAGATGTCACGTTATACTGGACCACAATGGAAAAAATCTAGACGTTTAGGTTTTTCTACATTAGAAACAGGAAAGGAATTAGCAAAAAGACCATATGCTCCAGGTATGCATGGTCAAAAGAGAAAAAAACAAACAGAATATGGATTACAATTAGCTGAAAAGCAAAAAGTAAGATATATGTATGGTGTTAATGAAAAACAATTCCACAATACTTTTAAAAGAGCTAGTAAAATGGAAGGTGTTACTGGTTACAACTTCTTCTGTTTATTAGAATCAAGATTAGACAATGTTGTTTACAGATTAGGTTTTGCTACTACAAGAAGACAAGCAAGACAATTAGTTAACCATGGTCATATCTTATTAAATGGAGTTAAAACTGATATTCCTTCAGCTCACGTAAAAGTTGGAGATGTTGTTTCTGTTAAGGAAAGATCTAAATCATTAGATGTTATTAAGAATGCTTTAGCAGATAGAACTCATGTTCCAGGATTTGTTGAAGTTGATAGTGAAAAAATGGAAGGTAAATATATTAGATTACCTGAAAGATCTGAATTGAACCAGGAAATTAATGAAGCACTTATCGTTGAATATTATAACAGATTAGGATAGTAGTGCTAAGCAAGCTAATATGCTTGCTTTTTTTATACAATCATTTTTTTTGAATTGTTTCGCTATATAATTGATGTTAAAATAGAATATAGGAGGTGTAGGTAAATGGCAAATGTTGGAAAACGTTGTTATTGTCGATGCATTGAGGCTATGACAATGATTATAGGTAAAGAAGAAATTGTGCTTTTTGCCTACAAAAAGGTTTATCCTTGTATGATTAGAACGAGTGATAAAGAGGCCAATTATTATAAAATTTATGGTGAGGAATATGCATTAAGTTGTAGTGAGAGTGAGTTTAAAGAACATTTTACAATTGTAAATCATGGACAATATGAATAAAATTTGTTATGATGACAAAGAAGAGGTGGGTAGTTTGAATAAGAAGACATTTGAAGTTTCTAATATTCAATCAGTTGATGAATTAAATCAATTAAGTATTGCATTGAATAAAAAAGAACAAGTTTCACATATAAAGATTGGTAAAGATAATATTTCTTTTTATTGTTTAGATATAGATGCTTTAAAAGGTGTTATACATGGTATTAACAAGAATTTTATTGTTAAGGAAGTTGTTGATGGTGAGAGTTATCAATATGATTTTGCTAAACCTATTGATAAAGAATATTATTTTATTATAAGAAATATTATTACTGAAGATGATATTTATGTATTAGTGGATCGTTTGAATAAAGGTCAACGTTTTCATGATGCAAAGTATAACGCACAAAATAGATTATTAATTGTTAGTTCTATGGAGAGAAATCCATTATCAATTATTAGAAAAATCATGAAACGTATTAATCCATCAGTAGAAATTATAGAGCATCGTAAACCAATTCGTTCACAGGATGTATTTAATCAAAGATTTTTAAATACTTATATTAGAATAGGTGTTATCTTGGTGTTTGCTGCTTTAGGTATTGTTAGTAGTCGTGATGATACGTTTTTGACACCTATTGCCTGGTTTGTTTCTATTATGGTGATTGCTTTACCAGTTATTGAAAAAGCATGGAATCATATTAAACAAAAGAATATTTTTAATGAAGAGTTTTTGGTTTTGTGTGGTATGGTTTTAGGTATTGTTAGTGGGGCATATATAGAAACATGTATAGCTGTTATTTTATATCAGCTAGAAACGCCTGTTTTAATTAGAGTTATGCAAAAATCTATTAATGATATTGCTGAATCATTGAAACGTCCAGAAACAATTGTTAGACTTGATAAAAATAATGAAAAAAGAGTTTCTTTATATGATATTGAAATTGATGATGTCATTAAAGTTATGCCTAATGATGTGATTCCTATTCCAGGTGTTGTAGAAAAGGGACTATCGATTATTGATACTTATTCCAATACGAGTTCTTATGATCATGAAGTTGTGAAAAAAGGAAGTAATGTTAATAGTGGAGATATTAATGTAGGAGAGGATCCTATCTATATTAAAGTTACAAAAACTTATGAGAGTGCTAATTTAACACGTTTGATGCATATTGCTTCTATTGCTTCACTTTATGAATCTAAGGTTGAAAAATATACAGTTTTATTTTCACGTTATTATACGCCAGTAGTGGCATTGATAGCTATCATTGTTGGGGTTGTTTTACCTGTTATTGATTATGATATGTTTTCTCAATATATCCATGTTGGTGCTATATTATTGATTATCTCTAGTGGTTTAGCGACTGAATATTCTTCATCATTAGTAGTTTTAGATGGTTTAGCTAGTGCATTTGTGGATGGCATTATGGTTGAATCTTCAATGGGATTGGATTGTATTAATGCTACTAGAACAATTATTTATGATCGTTTTGATGGAGAGGAAATTACGGAAGAGGAATTAGCTTTATTTAAGAAATTGTCTCATTTAGGAAAAGCATTTATTGTTTTTAATGATGGACCTGTTGATTTAGAAGATGATCAATATACTATATATAATAATTTATCTTTAGAAGAAAAAATGAATGTATTAGATCAAGCTAATGAACCAGTTGTTTATATTGGTGATAGTTTTAAGGATATTGAATTATTACAAAAAAGCTATGTAGGTATTTCAAGAGGCGGAATGGCTGATAGTAAAGTTGTAGAAAATAGTGATATTGTTTTAATTGATCCATCACTTGATTGTGTTTATGAGGCATTTGTTATTGCTAGAAAAATACGTACACATGGCCTTATCAATAATTTTGTTTCTATTTTCATGAAATTATTTATTTTTATTTTAGCTTTATCTTTTATACCTTTACCATTATGGTTGGTTGTTATTATTGAAATAGCTGTTGATATTGTAGAACTTTACTTTTCAACATATCAGTCTCAAAGAAAACACAAGGAGGAAGTTCAATGAAAATTGTTGTTGCGCCTGATTCATTTAAAGAAAGTATGAGTGCAAATGTAGCTGCTTTAGCATTGCAAAAAGGAATAAAGCAATATGATAGTTCTATTGAAACAGTCTTGAAACCTTTAGCTGATGGTGGTGAAGGCACCTTGGAAACACTTGTTAATGCAATGCAAGGTAGAATTGACTATTATGAAGTTCATGGGCCTTTGTTGAATATGATAAAAGCACCTATTGGTTATGTTGATGATACAGCGATTATTGAATGTGCAAAAGTCTGTGGATTAGAGTTAATTAGTGAAGAGGAAAAAGATCCTTATTTGACTTCAACTTATGGTTTAGGAGAACTCATTAAAATAGCCATTGAACATGATGCTCATAAATTAATGATATGTTTAGGTGGCAGTGCTACTAATGATGGTGGTATAGGTATGCTAGAAGTATTAGGGGTAAGTATACTTGATAAAAATAAGCAGTTAGTAACACCAACAATGAAAGGCTTATTAGAAGTTGAGACAATTGAAAATGTCCATATTTCATTATTAGATAGTGTTGAAATGATTGGTGTTTGTGATGTGACGAATCCTTTGTGTGGCTTACAAGGAGCTAGTTATATTTATGGTCCTCAAAAAGGTTTGAAACAGACTGATTTACCTCTTATTGATGAATCTATGCATAAATATAGTCAAATTGCTGATAAATTATTAGGCAATGATTATCGTCATGTAGCAGGTAGTGGTGCTGCAGGAGGTTTGGGTTATGCTATTTTAGCATTTATGCATGGAAGCTTAAAACCTGGTTTTGATGTTGTAAGCGAAGTTTCTCACTTACCAGAAGCAATAAAAGAAGCAGATATTGTAATTGTTGGAGAAGGTAAAATTGATAAGCAAACACAATATGGAAAGACACCTTATGGTGTATTAAAAATAGCGCAAAAATATCATAAACCTGTTTTTGCTTTTGCTGGTAAAGTAGAAGATGAGGATATTTTACATTCATTAGGTTTTAAAAATGTTTATGCTATTTCTCCTAAAGATATGGAATTATCTTTAGCATTAAAACTTGGAGAGGAAAATATGCAAAAATGTGTATTTGCGCATATGCTGGATATGATTAATGATTTATAATGTTGACAAAGAAATGCCTTTAATGGCATTTTTAATTGAAAAAACTCATAAAAAGAAAAATGATGTTAAAAATCTTTTAAAATATAAAAATATTAAAGTTGATGGCATAATAACGACCCATGTTTCATATCCTTTAAAGATAGGTCAAATCGTAGAAATCAATACTGCTAAAAATACATTACCATTTGATATTATTTATGAAGATAAAGATATAATTGTGATTGATAAACCATGTGGCTTATTAAGTGAAGAAACTAATAACGAAAAACAAAAAACAGCTTATAATATAGTTAAAAAATATTTAAAAAATAAACATGAAAATATCTATTTAGTTCATCGTCTTGATCAATATACATCAGGAATACTTATGTTTGCAAAAAGTAAAGAACTATATCAATTATTCACTCATAACTGGAATCAATATATTACTGTTAGAGGATATGTAGCTATTATTGAAGGCCATTTAGTAAAGAAGCAAGATACCATCATTAATAAGTTATCGGAAAATAAAAATCAAACTGTTTGTATTTCTCATAATGGTAAAAAAGCTATTACACATTACAAAGTGATACAAGAAAACAAACAATATAGTTTATTAGAAATTTATTTAGATACTGGTAGAAAAAACCAAATAAGAGTTCATATGGCATCGCTAAAGCATCCAATCATTGGTGATAGTAAATATGGATCTACCACTAATCCAATCAAAAGATTAGGATTACATGCTCATGAATTTGGATTTACGCATCCTATAACGCATCAACAAATGCATTTTATTTCTAAAATTCCAGAAAGTTTTGAAAATCTGATGAAAAAAGGTTGACAGTAAGCCAAAATTTGTGTATCCTATACAAGGAAATAAAAAGTAGTGGAAAGAAGAAGTACCTGCTTCTCGCCCGAGCGTTAGTCATGCTGGGCAAATGTCACTAAGATAAATATCTTAATGTCAATATGTGGGTGCTTATGTGCTCACTTTTTGTTTGTACTACGAATTTATATAGGAGGTGGCTATTATTAGCAAGTATAACAACCAGTCAGGTGACGATATGGTAAATGAAAAAATTCGTTTTAAAGAAGTTTTGGTTATTGATCAGGATGGTAACCAATTAGGAGTTATGTCACGTAATGCAGCTTTAAATGCAGCATACAATGCCGATCTCGATTTATTATGTGTGGCGCCAAAGGCGAAACCACCTGTTTGTCGTATTCTTAATTATGGTAAATATCGTTTTGAACAACAAAAGAAACAAAAAGAAATGAAGAAAAATTCTAAAGTTGTGGCTTTAAAAGAAACACAATTGTCTCCACAAATTGATGTCCATGATAAAGATGTCAAACTAAAAAGAACTATTAAATGGTTACAAGCAGGAGATAAGGTTAAGATTGCTGTTCGTTTTAGAGGAAGACAACTATCCCATATTGAGATTGGTCAAAAAATACTAGATGATTTCGTCGCTGAATGCGCAGATTACTGTGTTATTGAAAAGCCTGCAAAATTAGAAGGGCGAACATTAACGGCTATATTAGCGCCAAAGAAAAAATAAGGAGGATTATTTTATGCCAAAAATGAAAACCCATAGTGGTCTAAAAAAACGTTTAAAGAAAACAGGTAGCGGAAAATATAAACGTGGACATGCGTATGTTTCACATTTATCTCACAACAAGACTCATAAACAAAAGAAACACTTAGCAAAAGCAACTTTAGTAAGCCCATCAGATATGAAGAGAATTAAATCTCGTCTTGGGTAATTGAGTAGGAGGAAAGAAATATGGCAAGAGTTAAAGGTGGATATACAACTAGACGTAGAAGAAAGAAAGTCTTAAAGTTAGCTAAAGGATATTTTGGTTCAAAACATGCTTTATATAGAACTGCAAATGAACAAGTTATGCATTCTATGAAATATGCATATCGTGATAGAAAGAACTTAAAACGTGAAATGCGTAGATTATGGATTGCACGTATTAATGCAGCAGCTAGAATGAATGATATTTCATATTCTAAATTAATGCATGGTTTAAAATTAGCTAATGTTGATATTAATAGAAAAATGTTATCAGAAATCGCAATTGCTGATCCTGAAGGATTTACAGCTATTGTTGATACAGCTAAGAAAGCTTTAGCAGCTGAATAATTAAAAGATCGCTTTAAGCGATCTTTTTTTTATAACTCATAATCAATAATAACTTTGATATTTTCTTTAGTATTACAAGCTGCTTCCGTAGCTTGTGGGAATTCATCATGTTTGAATTTCTTAGTAATAATTGTATTAATAGGTGTCTTTTTATTTGTGATATGATCAATGACTTCTAAAATTGTTTCATGACTATAGGCTTGTGAACCAACAATTAATGGTTCATTCATAATGAAGATATTAGGATTTAAAACAATTTCATTATGATAAACAGCAACTATTACATACTTTGTTCCATGCTTACTTAAATTAAACATTTGTTGAAGTAATGGTAATGCACCTGCACAATCAACCACTAAATCAATATCAGGAGTTTTAGCTGTTAAATCTAAATTCAACTCTTTTGTGAGTTTAATAATTTGTTGCATAAGTTCTGCTTCTAAATATTGTGGATCCAAACTTGTACCTTGCTTAGCTTCACCAAATATTTCTAATAATTTTTCTGTTAAATTATCAACAGATGTATTAATTGTCATAGCTCCAATTTCTTTAGCTTTATCCAAACGCCAGTCTACTTGATCAACAACTACCACATTCTTCATACCTCTAGCAATCAATCCAGCAGCAGCTGATAAACCAATCGTTCCTGCACCTAGTACTACAACCTTATCATCCATTTTTGGATTAGTACAAATAGCACCTTGAGTACCAACTGAAACTGGTTCAATAATAGCAGCTGAATCTAAATCAATGTCCTTATCCAAAACATAAACATTAACATTTTTCTTTGCATCATCTACTCTTACATATTCACTAAAGCCACCTGTCATATCGGCTTTAATTGTGCCTGCACGACTTGCATGTAATGGTTCAATCATTACGATATCACCTATTTGGATATCATTTGCTACTTCTTCACCTTTTTCAACAACTTTTCCAACCATTTCATGACCAAACTGTTGCCCGCTAAAAATACCAGTAGATGCACCGCCATACAAATAAGCACCTGTATCTGATCCACAAATACCAGCTCTTAAATTCTTAATAAGAATATCAGTAGGTCCAATTTGGGGAATTGGTCTTTCTTCCATTCTCACATCTTTAATACCATAATAAATACCACATTTCATATTTCCTTGCATTTTAATTTTCCTCCTTGTCAATAATTTAACATAATATGAATATTTAAAAAGAAGTATTATTCAAAAATAATCATATAATAGGAAATAATGAAACACATTTTGAGAAATGTCTTATTTTTTGATAATATATATGTATGGAGGTACTTATGAAACAAACATCTCAAGATACATTTTCTCAATCTTTAAATCAACTATTAGAAATAACTTCATTTGAAGATATAACAACTCTACAAATTATCGAAAATACAAATCTTAGTAGATCAACTTTTTATCGTTATTTTGATGACAAATATGATCTTTTAACTTATTATTTTTATCATACAATAGCACCATTGTTTATTAATGAAAATATAACTTATTATGAATCAGCACAAAGATTCACGGATTATTGTCAAAATAATCGTACTTATTTTATGAATATTATTACGGATAGTCAGGATACCTTTATCACATTGTTGTATCATAAATATATTCAATATATGTCTAAACATATGCCTAGTCTTACTATTACGCAATATAAAGTCTTACAAATATATTTGCATGGGACTTTAACTTATGCTATTAGCTTATTTAGAAAAAATGAAATGCTATCAGCTAAAGAACTAATATATTTAACAGAGTTATCTATGCCTGATATTTTAAAAGATGTATTTGTAAATAAAAAGGATTAGCTTTGCTAATCCTAAACGTTTGCCATTGCCTTATCAGTACTTAATTCCTTAAATGTTTGAACAATCACAACCAAGCTAATAAGGAACGTACATAAATCAGCTACTGGCATAAATAATAAGACACCTGTTAAACCAAAGAATATTGGTAAAATAATAACAAATCCAACACCAAATACAATCTCACGAATAAGTGATAATAATGTGGACATAAAGGCTTTACCAATTGCTTGTAAGAAAATAAATACAGCTTTATTAACAGTAGACAATGGAAGTAATGCCATATAGATTCTAAATGTCTTAATACCAAATTCCATATAATAACTACTTTCATTAGAAGCTCCAAACAAACCAATAAGCTGACTTGGGAAAACTTCAAAGATAACTAAACCTACTAAACCAACAATTGCTTCACCAATCAATAATAACTTAAATATCTCTTTAGCACGACTATTTTTACCAGCTCCAATGTTATAACCAACAACAGGAATATTACCACTTGATAAACCAATAACAATTGAAATAACAATTTGATAGAACTTCATAACAATACCTACAACGGCCATTGGTATTTGAGCATACTCTTCCATTCCAAATATAGGATCCATTGCTCCATACTTTGTCAACATATTTTGTACAGCTGCCATAGAGAACACAATTGAAATTTGTGACAATAAACTGCATACACCTAAACTTAACATTTTACCAATGATTCTAAAATTTAAAGAAAAACTTTCTTTTGTAAGATGAATTAATTTCATCTTTCTAATATATAATACTGATAAAATACAAGTTAAAATCTGTCCAAGAATAGTGGCTACAGCTGCACCCATCATACCCCATTTAAAAACATAAATAAATACAGGATCTAATACAATATTCACAGCAGCACCACATAAACTAAATGCCATAGCCTTATTTGGTGAACCATCAGATCTAATAATAGGGTTTAAACCTTGACCCAACATATAGAATGGAATACCAATAGAAATAAATGTAAAATACTCTTTGGCATTTTGATATGTTAATTCATTAACGCCACCACCAAATAAAATTAATATTTGATGCTGAAATATAAAATAAATAGCTGTAATAACAATACTAGCTGTAACTAATGATAAAATAGCATTACCAACACCCTTAGTAGCATTATCCTTTTCATTAGCACCTAAACAAATACTCGTATAACTACAACATCCATCTCCAATCATAACCGCAACAGCTAAAGCTACAACCGTTAATGGATAAACCACGGTATTAGCAGCATTACCATATGAACCTAAGTAAGAAGCATTCGCTATAAATAACTGGTCAACAATGTTATATAATGCTCCAACCAATAAAGAAATAATACATGGAATAGCATATTTAGCCATTAACTTGCTAACCTTTTCGGTTCCTAAGAAAGAAATATCTTCATTCATCTTATTTTTCCTCCTTTAACCATTGATTAATAAATGTTAAAAGTAATTCAACACATTCATCATTAGTATAATGGGCACGATTAATAGCCAAATCATAATTTAATATATCATTGATCTTGCGATTTGTATAAAAACGATAATAAGTCATTCTACGCTTATCAATATCCACTAAATCATCCATAGATATATTTTCCTTATAAACATTTTGAATACGATCAATACGTTCATCTCTATCACTATTAATAGAAATATGAAACGCATCATCATTATCCTTTAATACATAATCACCACAATGCCCAACAATAACACAATTTTCCTTTTTAATTAAATCACTAATAATTTCTTTTTGCTTAATAAATAACTGATCTGATGCTGACATACTTCCTCCAGCCCAGTTATTTAATGTAAACATAACGATATTGGTATGAGATCCCTTATCGCTATGTTCGTTAGCGAATTCTGTTGTAAATCCACTTTGTTCTGCCATTTTTGTTGTAATTTCACTGTCATAATAAGAATAGTTTAAACGTTTAGCTAATTCTTTAGCAATATCACGTGCACCACTCCCATATTGATGTCCAATAGTGATAACTTTATAACTCATAAAAACCTCCTTAATAATCTTACAAACAAAAAAGTACCCTAAGCAACCGGACTTACAACCACTTGCTTGGATACTCATTGCTACCTATTATTATCATAATTTTTATTTTGATGCAAGAAAAAATTTCAATTTTTAAATAGTATGATATAATGGAAAAAAGGAGATTTATATGATGGATAAAATAGAAATTTATGAACAAAACATGACAAACAAAATATGGAACAGTGATAATTCGGAAATACAAGATAATTTGAATATTTTAAAAGAAAAAATACCTCAAGATGAATGGAATTATTATATAACTACAGCTATTAATGAATTTACGAAATTATTCGAATCAGAAGATTATGATGAACCTATTACAGATAATGATATTTTAAATGTTATTAAAATGGCGACACAATTATATAATGTATCAACACAATCAGTAGTGATTAGAGTTATTTTAGCAGGCTTGGGTAGACAGTTGTATCGCGAAATGGAAATACCTTATGATATAACGTTAGCTGATTTAGCTTATTTAGTTTTATCAAGTTTTAAAGCGGATGGGTCTCATTTGTTTTCCGTGAATTATGGAAAGAATAGATTTTCTTGCAGGGATAGTTTTTATAATGAAAACAGAGCTGATGAAATTTATCTAACACAATTGTATTTACAATTTAATAATCAAATAGATATTGAATATGATTTTGGTGATGAGTGGTTATTTAAAGTGACTGTTAAATCAATTCTTGATCATGATGGTAAGTTTAATTTAGATGATAGTCGTATTATTAAAGGTAAAGGTTATGGCATCTGGGAAGATGAGCATTATTTGATGAATTTGTATTATAAAAAACATGATGCATTTTTAGATTATATTGATGATATTAGTATGAGTGAAGATGATTTTGTGACAGATGAATTTGACTTAGAAGATGCAAATGATGATTTATTATCTGATTATGAGTATTTTAAATCCATATATAGTGAATGGTGATATTTAATGAAACAAGAAATATATGATTATATCCAACAAATTGAATTAAAATTACAAAATCGTGAACATTCAACACTTTATGAAACTATTAATGAATTAAAATCATATGTTGAAAATAATGATATTGATGAACGAACTTATAAGCTTATTTATAAACTATTGGATGCTATAGATGAATCCATACCTGAAACTAACAATATTATTATAAATGAAAGAAAACCTCATGATGCTTATAAATCTGTTATTATTAAGGCATATATTATTGGCTTAGGAAAAAAGTTTTATCGTATTATGGAAATACCTTATGATATTACTTTAGCTGATCTTGCTTATTTCGTATTATCTACTTTTAAAGCCAGTGGATATCATTTGTTTTCCGTTAAATATAAAAAAGAAATATTTGTAGATAGAGGTGGGAGTTTAGTATATCTGGCTTCAAATGTTTATCTAAGTCAGCTTAATCTACAACCAAAAAGTCAATTAGATATTGAATATGATTATGGAGATGAATGGAAATTTAAGGTGACTATTCAATCAATACATGATCATGATGATAAGTTTGATTTAGAAGATAGTTATATTATCAGAGGAAAAGGTTATGGTATCTGGGAAGATGAAGCAACATTTATGCATTTATATTATAGAAGCTATCCATTATTTCTAGATGTTATCAAAGATAATGATATGGAAGAAAAAGATTTTGTGATTAAAGAATTTGATTTGAATGAGGCTAATAAGAATCTTATAAGTAGTTATCATCATATGAAAAATATGTATCAGTAAGGAGAAATTATGGCACAAAGTATAGAAGTTCAAAAAAGTCAATTAAAAGAAAGAATTATCAATAGTAATAATCCGGAAATTATCAAAAAATTAAAAGCAATAAAGAAAATATTCCCTAAAGATGATTTCGAAATATTTATGATTGTCACTATTGATCAAACTGTTGAGGGACTCGATGATGAAAATATGGATATTGATGATATCTCAGAATCTCATCTTGTGGAGCTTGTTCAACTTATATTAGAAACTGCACAAGAATCAATCAAGTCTCTTACTATAAAGGTTGAATTAGAATATTTAGAAGATGAATATTATCGTATCATGGAAGTTCCTTATGATTTGACTCTATCTGATTTCGCTTATTTTATTTTAGGAAGTTTTAAAGCTGATGGTTCTCACCTGTTTTCTGTAAATCATAAGAAGCAAAGATATACTTGTGATTTAGATAGTTATGGGGAATTATATGCTTCTGAAACCTTTATAGGAGATTTGAATTTACGTAAAAATAGTCATATTGAAGTTGAATATGACTTTGGTGATGAATGGTTATTTGAAGTGACAGTTTTAAAAACAAACAAACATAAAATGCCTTTCAATGTAGATGATGCTTATATTATTGAAGGTAAAGGTTATAATATTTGGGAAGATGAACATTCTTTGATGGAATATTATTTTAATGATCATGAAAGATTTATTAAAAGAATAGAAGAAAATGGCTTTGAAGAGGAAGAATATATTGAAGATTTTCATTTGGATGAAGTATTTAATATAGAAAATGCTAATCGTAATCTTATCAAAGATTATCGACACTTAAGATTTGTTTATGAAGAATAATTTTCATAATTAATATAAGCTATTTTCATAGGTCTATGCTATAATACTTAGAAAAGGAGGAAATTATGTTCTTACAAAATATTAATGATTGTATTCAACGCTGTAAAGAAGAATTATTAAATAGTGATAATCCACAAATCAAACAACAATTAAGAAATCTAAAAAAATCTATACCTAGTGAAGACTGGGATGATTTTTTAAATGCTACAGTTAATCAATTGATGGGTGTTGTATTAATTGGTGGTTTGGATGATGAAGAAGTAATTGAAGAAGGTACTGTTGAAATCTTAAAACAAACTGCCCATAGTGCTAAGGAAGCTACAAAATCATTGACTATTAGAGTTGAATTAGAAGATTTAGAAGATGAATATTATCGTATTATGGAAGTCCCTTATTTGATGACGTTTGCTGATTTAGCTTATATCGTTATGGCTGCATTCCGTTGTGAAGGATATCATTTGTATTCTGTTAAATATAAGAATCAAACATTTATGTGTCCAGCAACGGAAGATGATGATTATGAAGAAGATATTTTGAGTGCTAGTGATTCTATTATTATTGATAGTAATCTTCGTAAAAATTCAAAAATAGAAGTTTTATATGATTTTGGAGATTGTTTTAACTTTAAAATAACAGTATTATCAGTCAATAAAAATAAGAATATTTATTTAATGGATAATGCTCACATTTTAGAAGGTAAGGGTTATGGTATCTGGGAAGATGATCATGAATTTATGAATTTATATTATGATAATCCTGATGGATTCTTTGAAAGTATAGAAGATCAAGGTTTCGAAGAAGATATGTTCCCACTTGATGAAGAATTTGATTTAGCAGAAGGTAATGATGTGTTATTAACAGATTATCGTATTTTAAAAGAAGCATATGAATCACCAGATGATGATGACTTTGATTATGATGATGAATTTGATGATCATGAAGATTTTTATAGTTTTATAGATAATGATGAGGAAGAATAAAATTCTTCCTTTTTAATGAATCATCTGCAAATAAATGTTATAATAGCTGCGGTGATGAAAATGAATTTTATAATGATGGGTATTTCTTATGAAGAAACATCCATGAATGATTTAAATCAAATATTTCTATCTGATACGAATATGATGGAAATCTATTTAAAATTACAAGATATCAATATTAATCAAGCTGTGATATTATCAACTTGTAATCGTAAAGAAATATATTATATGTCTGAAACAGAGCATGTTAACCAGGTTTTAGATATATTAAGTAGTTATATGAATGATATATCATTACATATAAGAAAAGATAATGAAGCGTATGAATATTTGTTTGAAGTGACTAGTGGTTTGCATTCTATGGTATTAGGAGAGGATCAAATATTAGGACAAGTTGTAGATGCTATGGAATTTTCTAAAAGATGTGGCTGTCTTAAAAAAGAAATGGCAAAGGTTTTTAGAGAAGCAATTACTTGTGCTAAAGAAATTAAAAGAGATATTCATATTAGTGAACATCCTTTATCTTTGAGTTATATAGCTATTAAAGAGTTACGTCAACATATATCCTTAAAAGGTAAAAATGCACTTATTATTGGTAGTGGAAAAATGGCCACATTAGCATTAACTTATCTTGTTGATGAAAATATGAATAATATTACTATTTGTAATAGAAGTGTGGATCATGCAAAAAAATTAAAACAACAATATCCTTCTATTGATATTAAAGATTATCATCAAAGATATGATATTTTACAACATTGTGATGTACTTATTAGTGCAACATCTTCTCCACATTTAGTCATTGAAGAAGATAAAGTCAATATTGATCATGATATATATATGATTGATTTAGCATTACCGAATGATATTGATGAAAAATTAATAAATCATGAACATGTATTTTTGTTGAATATGAGTTATTTAAAAAAAGTATCACATGAAAATGAAGAAAAAAGAAAACAATGTATCAATGATTCTAAAGCTACTATTGAACATTATTTAGAAGAATTATATCATTGGTTTGAAAATGAAAAAGTTGATGAATCATTGATGCTACTACAACAATATTATCAACAAGTTATTGATGATACAGATGCTATTTTAGAAAAAAAATTAAATCTAGATGAACATGAAAAATATGTATTAAAGAAAACTTTGCATATCATGCATATGAGATTATTAAAACAACCGATACAGGTTTTAAAACATTTAGATGAAGATAAACAAGATCTCTATAATCAAGTCATAGATGCATTGTTTCAAATAGAAGGGGAGAAATAAGATGAAATTTGATGAATCAAATAAAGCATATCAAGCAGCTTGTAAAGTTATACCTGGAGGAGTCAATTCACCTGTAAGAGCTTTTAAATCTGTTGGAAGAATACCATTATTTATTAAAAGTGCTAAAGGATCTAAGATTATAGATGAAGATGATAATACCTATATTGATTATATAGGATCATGGGGACCAATGATTTTAGGTCACAGTAATGATTATTTAAATGAGGGTGTTCAAGATATTATTGAAGATGGTATTAGTTATGGTTTTTCTACTAAAAAAGAAATCAGGTTGGCTAAACTTATCATTGAATTATATCCAGGTATTGATAAGGTAAGAATGGTGAATTCTGGGACAGAAGCAACTATGTCTGCTTTAAGAGTAGCTAGAGGTTATACAGGCAAAGATAAAATTGTAAAATTTGAAGGAAATTATCATGGCCATAATGATAGTTTATTGGTTAGTGCTGGTAGTGGTGCTTTGACTTTTCAAACACCAACATCACCAGGTGTCCCTTATGATGTAATCAAAAATACGTTGGTTTGTCGTTATAATGATATTGATTCTGTTAAAAAGATTGTGAGTGATAATAAAAATGAAATTGCCGCGATTATTATTGAACCAATTGCGGCTAATATGGGGTTGATTCCTGCAAATAAGGAGTTTTTAGTAGAACTTAGAAATATATGTGATGAAGAAGGTATTGTGCTTATTTTTGATGAAGTGATTAGTGGTTTTAGAATAGGATTAGATGGAGCTGCAGGTTACTATGGGGTTATTCCTGATATGGCTTGTTTTGGTAAGATTATTGGTGCGGGGATGCCAGTAGGTGCTTATGCAGGTAAAAAGGAAATTATGGATTATGTATCTCCTGTTGGCCCTGTGTATCAAGCAGGAACATTATCTGGTAATCCTTTAGCGATGCATCTAGGTTATAAGTTATTAAGTTATTTAAAAGAGCATCAGGAAGTTTATAGTAATATTGAAAATTATGCGGTTAAATTGAAGAATGCTATGCAGACTTCGATTGATAAACATCATGTACCTTGTACCATTCATCAATGTGGTTCCTTGTTAACAGTATTCTTTAAAGAAGGAAATATAACTAATTATGATGATGTCAAAGAATGTAATGTAGATTTATATGCGATTTATTTTAATGCTATGTTAAATCAAAACATATTATTAGCTCCTTCACAATTTGAAGCCATGTTTGTTTCCAATGCTCATGACCAGGAAGATTTTAATAAAACAGTTGAAGCTTTTGATAAGGCCATGGAGAAAATTGAGGAGGCTTTATGAAAATTGTATTGGGTTCAAGAGGATCAAAGTTAGCACTTATACAAACACAATTGGTTTTAAATAAATTAAAACAACATTATCCAGAAAATGAATATGAAATTAAAGTAATTCATACTAAGGGTGATAAAATATTGAATCAATCCTTAGAAAAAATAGGAGATAAAGGCTTATTTGTCAAAGAAATTGAACAACAATTACTCAATCATGAAATAGATATCGCTGTTCATAGTATGAAAGATATGCCCTCTCAATGTGTTGAAGGCTTAGTATTTACAGATACCTTAGAAAATGCAGATTGTCGTGATTGCTTGGTTTTAAATGGTTACGATTCACTAAATGATTTACCAATAGGTGCAACCATTGCTACTGGTAGTAAAAGAAGAAAATATCAATTACTAAAGTTACGTTCTGATTTAAACATTGTAGATATAAGAGGAAATATTCATACCCGCATTCAAAAAATGGTTGACAATCATTATGATGGACTAGTTTTAGCAGCTGCAGGACTTGAGAGAATTGAAAGAAAAGATTTGATTAGTGAGTATTTAGATCCTCATATCTTTGTTCCCGCCTGCGCCCAAGGAATGCTGGGAATTGAAGTTAGAGAAAATGATATATTATATGATATGATTAATAATATAAGTGATAAAGATGCTACTTATAAAATGAAGTTAGAGTGTACATTCTTAGAAACAATCAATGGAAGTTGCCATATTCCAGTGGGTGCTTATGTAGAAGTATATAAAGATAATATTCACATTGATGCATTATTAGGAAATGAAGAAGGCAAACTGATTAAAGAAACATGCGTATTTGATAAAGATAACGCATTTGATCAAATACAACAATTAGCACTTAAAATGAAGGGGCAATTAGAAAATGAGTAAAGTATATTTGGTAGGTAGTGGACCTGGAACACTGGATTTATATACAGTTAAAGCTATGCGTTTAATACAATCTTGTGATTGTATTATTTATGATAGTTTAATTGATAATCATATATTGGATTATTGTAAAGATGATTGTATGAAAATCTTTGCAGGAAAACGTGCTGGCACCCATTATTTAGATCAAGATCAAATTAATGATTTGATTGTTGAATGTAGTAAACAATATGAAACAATTGTACGTTTAAAAGGTGGAGATGTTTATGTTTTTGGTAGAGGAGGCGAAGAAGGTTTACGACTTCAAAAAGAAGGTATAGATTTTGAAGTCGTTCCTGGTGTTAGTTCAGCTTTGGCTGGTCCTGCTTATGCGGGTATTCCTTTAACCCATCGTGGTCTTTCTAGAGGTTTTCAGGTTGTCACCCCATCCATGCAAAACAATGGTGAAGAAACAATTGATTATATGCGCTATTTAAATGATGATATGACCTATGTCTTTTTGATGGGACGTGCTAAGTTACCATATATTATTAAACGTTTATTAGCAATTGAAAAAGATCATCAAACACCAGTCGCTTTAATATCTAATGCCACCTTACCATCGCAACAAACCATAGTTGGTACACTAGAAAATATTCTAGATAAATTCAATGAAAATCCTATTCCTGCACCAATGCTCATTGTAGTAGGCAAGGTTGTTAATCTTAAAGAAAAGCTGGATTTCTATGAAAATAAACCATTATTTCATCAAAAAATATTAGTTACTTCCGTTGGTAATGACCATACACTTAAACAATTATTAGATGAAAGTGGTGGAGATATTACCGAAGTCACAACTGGTCTTATTCAATATATGAATAATCCATTGCCTGATTTATCTTTATATGATGGTATCATTATGACAAGTCAAAATGGTGTTCATGCATTTATGCAACAATATTTTAAGCGATATGATGATATTAGACAATTGTTTGGCATAGATTTTATAGTAATTGGAAGTAAAACAGCTGATGCACTTAAACAATATGGTATTCAAGCATCCTATATTTCTAAAGGTAATAGTGATGAATTCAATAAAGAATTACCATCATTATCCTATAATCATTTGCTTATCGTACAATTAAAAGATATCCAATCTATTCATAAAATCCATGATAATGATACATACTACAATGCATATGAAAACGTTGAAACTGATATTTCTATTAAGGGACACTACAATATGGCTTTCTTTACTTGTGCTTCTTCTGTCAAACGTTTATCAAAAGTAACGATTACCTTTGATAAGGCTATATCAATAGGACCAAAAACAACAGAAATGCTTAAAAAGTGTTATCCTGGTGTTTCTATCTTAGAAACTTCTAAACCAGATAAGAAACTGATGGTGCAATTAGCTTTGGAGAATAATATATGATTTGTGTTGGATTAATATTAGAAAATAAAAATGTTTTAATTGTTGGTGATGGGCAAACAGCTCAACATAAAATAAAAGAATGTCTCAAAGAAAAAGCCAATATTACAGTTTTATCTCAAACCATTCATCATTCTATTGATCATATTCATTATATTGAAGATTCTTACAATTCTTCATATCTTGATCATCAATTTTATGTCATAGCAGCTACTAATGATCCAATAATGAATCAACAAATTGTTCATGATTGTCAAAATAGAAATATCTTAGTTAGTTCAATGACCAAAGCTCATATCAATGCTAAAATGATGAAAAACTATGAATCAGATACTTTATTGATTGGTTATAGTACCAATGGTCAATATCCAAGCTATAACTTTGTATTAGAAAAAGAAATAGAAAATATAGATCATAAGCATCATGATAAGATAGAACTATTAGGAAGACTAAGACCTTATTTATTAAATGTATCTAATAAAAGATCATTACTCAATCAAGCATGTCATTTAAAAATACAATCTATAGAATTCTTATTAAAAGCTATAGAAGGAGATAAACAATCAATTCTCTTTGTACCAACAGCTGCTAAAGAATTAGATATCTTATATGATGAATTTGAAGACTACTATATTTGCCAAAATGCTCAGGGTACTTATGAAGACTTAAACCTACTTTATCCTTATCTAGAAGCTTTAAAAATTGATTATACAATATATCCATTAGTCTTATATGATGGCTTGTTATATCAAAAACTATCAGAAAAATTTAAACATTTATCTTCACCAATTATTCAAAGCCAAAATGATTTAGATAAACTACTACAAACATATCATGTAGATGTTCATACATTACTTATCTATCATCCACGTCAACATATACCATTTTCCTATTCATTAAATGCTTGTTCATTTATGGATTTGGATGATACTGACTTATCTGATATACATTCACTGATTCCTTTCCTTTTTAGTGAAGGAAAACATTATCAACAGGATGTTCTTACAAAAATACCTCAAGGTATAGAAATACAACCAGTATTATTAAAAAATAGAGAAGCAATTCATTATTTTAAACAAAAATGGGATTTAGAGAGGTTCTAAATCCTTTTATTTCACACTTAATTGTTGTTTCACCAAATTGGTGAAACCAATATTAAGAGTGAAATTATACATTGACTTTTATGAATTTCACTGTTATAATTAATTTCACCAAAATGGTGAAAGTGGTGATAAAAGTGAAACTTCAAAAACAAACACAATTACAACATATCATTCAATTTATAAAGGAAATACCTATAGTTAAGGATTGTCGTTATAAAGATGATGAATTATTTGATGCGCATATTATTGTAGATATGCAATCTGGTGAAGTTATGAATATTGGATTAATCATGTTAAGCAATGGATATCCATCAATCGTTAAAAATACTTATGAAAAATATCATTCACTTTTAAATGATAAATATCTTTTTATATATGCTTCTTATATAAGTGATATAACCTATCATTATTGTAAAGATAATAGTATAAGTTTTATGGATGGGGCAGGTAATTGCTTATTGAATTTTGGTTCTGTTTATATAGATATTAAAGGCAATAAAAACAATCATGTGTCTAAAAGAGGACTTAAGTCCATTTATGAAAGATCTTCAGTTGTATCTTCTAAAATATTACGTGTATTATTTGAGGATATAAACAGGCCCTGGAAGATGAAGGAATTATCAGAATATGTTGGATGTAGTATTGGTCAAGTATCAAAAGTGAAGAATTTTTTAGCTCAAAATGATCAAATGAAACAAACAGATGAAGGTATGATATTGACAAAACCTAAAGAGGTTTTGGAAGAGTGGGCTAAAGTTTATGGAAAAAACACAGATATTATTGAGTGTTATTCTATGGATAATATTGTTGATATTGAAACCAAACTTATAAACATGAAAGATAAGATTGGAGTGGATTATTATTTGACTGGTTATTCAGGAGGTGTTAGGTATCAGCCAGTTGTGAGATATTATAAGGTTCATGTTTATGTCAGTAGTTTAGATTTAGAGAAAGTTATTTCATACTTAAATTGTGAAAAAACGAGTTTTGGTTCAAATATTACTTTAATTGTACCTTACGATGAAAGTGTTCTTATGAATTGGCAATATATTGATAATTCCCAAGTTGTTTCACCTGTCCAAATGTATTTAGATGGTATAAATATTAATGGAAGATGTGAAGTTCTTGCAGAGGCCATTTTAGAAAAGGAGATATTAAATGGCTTTAGTACATGATAGCGATTTAAAAAATGTTATTTCTTATTCTGAAGGACAGAAAGAAGCAGCACATAGAGTTTTGGTTGAATTAGTTAATTTGTTTGGTGAATACGAGGAAGATTTTAGAATTGTAGGTGGATGGGTACCAACATTGATGTTTCCACAAGAAAATCATATTGGCAGTGTTGATGTAGATATACTAATCAATCATCTTACATTACAGGATGCTGGTTATCTTTCCATGTCTAGAATTTTATTGAAAAATGGTTACGTAGAACATCCAGAAAAATATTTCTCATTTGTAAAAGATGTAGAAATTAATGGTGAAATATTTTCAGTTGATGTTGATATATTGGCTGGAATTTATGGTGGTACAACGCAAAAGAAAAGAAGTCAGCATGTACAAGGTGTAAGAGCACTTAAAGCAACTGGTGGTAATTTTGCATTTGAGTTTCCTCCTCAAAAAGTAATAGTTGAAGCTGAAAGATCAGATGGTGTTGTCGATGTAGCAAATGTTAATTTAGTTGCAGTTGTTCCCTTTTTAGTAATGAAAACTGCAGCATTAGGAAGAGGTAAACCAAAAGATGCCTACGATATTTATTTTGTAGTTAAATATTATCCTGGAGGAGTAAAAATGCTTGCTGAGGAATTCACTTTTGTTCGTGATAGACAGATTATATTGGATATGAAACAAAAATTAGCTGGTAAGTTTGCAAGTATGAATCATGCAGGTGTTGTAGATGTTGTTAATTTTATGGATATTGATGATGAAGAATATGCATTGTATTTGAAAAAAGATGTATATTCACTAATTAACATGTTTATTCGAGTGATTTAAAAAATCATGATTCATTCATGATTTTTTTAATTCAACAATTCAATAAATTTTAAAGCTGCTGGCGTCAATGTTTTTCTAGATAAATAAGCATAACCAATACTTCTTTGGGGAATAGGTTGTTTTAGGTTGACTTCATAAATATCTTTTTGATGTAGTCCTTTTAAAGAAAATTCTCTAATGACACATGCAAAACCTAATTGATTTTTAGCTGCTTCTAGTAATAGTGCATATGAACCAAGTTCAATATCAGCTTTTAATAATATCCCTTGTGAGGCAAAATAGGAATCAACATATCTTCTTGAATTAGAAGATCTTTCTAATAATATCAATGGTTCTTTAACAAGCTCTTGTAAAGAATAAACATGATTATCTTGATGCTTAGAGACAAAGATATCATGAACTTGTAAACATTCTTTCATGGTAATGGCTTCATCATAGATAGGCATATTGATAAATCCTATTTCGATTTGACCACTTTTTAGTAAATCAATAATTTCATGACTAGTACGATTAACCATTTGAATAGTCACATGAGGATATAGTTTCTTAAATCTTACAAGATAATCCATCAAATAGTTTTCACTAATTGTATCACCAGCACCAATACTTAATTGACCATAAGTCAATTCCTGATAGTTTTTAATTTGATTTTCGGCAGTATTGATTAAAGATAAAGCAACCGCTATTTGTTGATGCAATACCTCTCCTTCTTTAGTTAAAGTAACACCTTTAGATTGACGTATAAATAATTGGGTATTGAGTTCATTTTCTAATACACGAATCGTTTGAGAAACAGCAGATTGTGAAATATAGAGGTTTTTAGCAGCTTTTGAAAATGATAAAGTAGAGGCAGCTTCGTTGAATATCTTGTATTGTTCTAGTTTGATTGACATATTAGGTCTCCTTATATCAAATTTATAAAATATTAATTTTACTTATAACTGTATTTATCATATAATAAATAATGTAGAAACGTCAATGAAAATTAATTGCGTTTAAGAAAGGATGAATTGACAATGGCTGGAGTAGTAGTCGTAGGAAGTATGTGGGGCGATGAAGGTAAAGGAAAGGTTACTGATTATTTAGCTCAAAAAGCAGATATTGTTGTAAGATATGCGGGTGGAAACAATGCTGGACATACGATTGTTTATGATGGAAAGAAGTTTGCTTTAAAATTGATTCCATCTGGTATTTTTAGTGGACATGAAGTGATTATGGGTAATGGTATGGTTGTTAATCCTAAAGCGTTTTTAGAGGAAGTAAAGTATTTAAATGATGCAGGGATTGATACAAGTAAGATTAGAGTGAGTGATCGTTGTCATGTGATTTTACCATATCATTTGGAAATAGATGAATTACAAGAAAAACGTAAAGGTGATAAGAGTATTGGTACGACTAAAAGAGGTATAGGTCCTGCTTATACAGATAAATATAGTCGTATTGGTATTCGTATGGGTGAGTTTGTGGATGAAGAGTTATTTTTAGAAAAATTGAATGAAACTTTCCCTTTAAAAGTGATGGAATATCCAGAACTTGCTGATATGTTTAGTATTGAAGGTATTTATAATGAATATAAAGAATATGCCAAAATGATTAAACCATTGGTATGTGATACAGGTATCTTATTAGATGAATATTTAAGAGAAGATAAGAAAGTCTTATTTGAAGGGGCTCAAGGAGCTATGCTTGATATTGATTATGGGACATATCCTTATGTCACAAGTTCACATCCTGGAGCCAATGGTGTGAGTGAAGGTGCTGGTATTGGACCTTTATATATTAAAGAAGCTATTGGTATTATTAAAGCCTATACAACTAGAGTAGGAGAGGGACCATTTCCTACAGAGTTGTTTGATGAAACTGGTGATTTTTTAAGAGAACATGGTCATGAGTATGGAACTGTTACAAAACGTCCTAGAAGAACTGGATGGTTTGATGCAGTGGTTGTCAATCAATCAAGAAGGATGTCTAGTTTAACTGGTGTTTCTTTGATGTTACTAGATGTTTTGAGTGGTTTGGATACGATTAAGATTTGTATAGCATATAAATATAAAGGAGAAATTATTCATGGTTTACCTTCTACTGTTAAGGGTGTTGAAGAGGTAGAACCTATTTATGAAGAAATGCCTGGATGGAAAGAGGATATTTCTAATGTTCAATCATTTGATGAATTACCAGTGAATTGTCAAAACTATATTAGAAGAATTGAAGAATTGATTCATTGTCCTGTTGTGATGTTTTCTGTAGGACCTGATAGAAAACAGACTGTTGTTTTAAAAGATATTGAGTTTTAGGAGGCGAGGTTGTGAAACGTGAATTAGTCATTGTTTTAGATTTTGGTGGTCAATATAATCAATTAGTGGCTAGAAGAGTCAGAGAATGCCAGGTTTATTGTGAGATTTATTCTTATAAGACGGATATTGAAAAGATTAAAGAAATGAATCCTATGGGTATTATTTTAACTGGTGGACCTAGTAGCTGTTATGAGAAAGATAGTGCAACTTATTCTAAAGAACTCTTTGAATTAGATATTCCTGTATTAGGTCTTTGTTATGGAGCACAACTGATGCAACATTTATTAGGTGGTAAGGTTGAAAGAGCAAGTGTAAGAGAATATGGAAAATCTCAATTAACAGTTGATAATTCTTCTGTGTTATTTTCTAATGTAGCAAAAGAAAGTGTTTGTTGGATGAGCCATTTTGATTATATATCTAAAGTTGCTGATGGATTTAGAATTACGGCTACTACGAAAGATTGTCCTGTAGCTGCTTGTGAAAATAAAGAAAAGAATCTATATGGTATACAATTTCATCCTGAAGTATTACATACGCAGGAAGGAACTAAGATGATTGAAAACTTTGTAAAGGATGTTTGTCATTGTCATGGTGATTGGCGCATGGATTCATTTGTTGAAGAATCTATTCAAGATATTAGAAATAAAGTGGGTAATGGTAAGGTTTTATGTGCTTTGTCTGGTGGGGTTGATTCATCAGTAGCTGCTGTCTTATTATCTAAAGCTATTGGTAATCAATTGACTTGTGTGTTTGTTGATCATGGCTTACTGAGAAAAAATGAAGGTGATGAGGTTGAAGCTGTTTTTGGTGAAGATGGACCTTATGAACTTAATTTTATAAGAGTGAATGCCCAACAAAGATATTATGATAAACTTAAAGGTGTGACGGATCCTGAAAAGAAAAGAAAAATCATAGGTGAAGAATTTATCAGAGTTTTTGAAGAAGAAGCTAAAAAGATTGGTGCTGTTGATTTCTTAGTTCAAGGTACCATTTATCCTGATGTTGTTGAAAGTGGTTTAGGTGGCGAATCTGCAGTCATTAAGTCTCATCATAATGTTGGTGGTTTACCAGATCATGTGGATTTTAAGGAAATCATTGAACCTTTAAGAGATCTTTTTAAAGATGAAGTAAGAAAAGTAGGGTTGGAATTAGGAATTCCAGATTATCTTGTTTATCGTCAACCGTTCCCAGGACCTGGATTAGGTATTCGTATTATTGGTGAAGTTACAGCAGAAAAGGTAAGAATTGTGCAAGATGCTGATGCTATTTATCGTGAAGAAATAGCGAATGCTGGTTTAGATAGAAGTATAGGTCAATATTTTGCGGCGCTTACTAATATGCAATCAGTAGGCGTTATGGGTGATGAAAGAACTTATGATTACGCTATTGCTTTAAGAGCAGTCAATACTATTGATTTTATGACAGCTGAAGCAGCCCAAATACCTTATGAAGTACTTAATAAAGTTATGTCACGTATTATTAATGAAGTCAGAGGGGTTAACAGAGTATTCTATGATATTACAAGTAAACCTCCTGGAACTATCGAATTCGAATAATTCCAACTATTCAAAAAACACTGATTAAATCAGTGCTTTTTTTAGTTGAAAAAGTTTCGTGACACAGTTATGGCACAGTTTGCTATATTGGTATTACTCTATATTAAATGATTATTTATCCTAAAAAAGTGAATATTTTATATATTTTTGTAATTTGTCAAGAAAAATAGCTTTTTTGTCAAGTTTATGGCGTATACTTTTTGAGTAAAATAGAATAAACTTAAATCGTGAAAGAACTACAAAATATATAAAAAAATTACTAAACTAGTTTTTCGCAATTAATGATCTTGAAGAGTTTTCTTTAATGAATAACTATCGTAATAGATCGGAAAGGTGTGATAATTTTGGAAAAGCTATTTATTACTGTTGATGAAGTTGCTGATATACTTGATGTTTCTAAAGCTAAAGCGTATAAAGTTGTTCAAGATTTAAATAATCAGCTACAAGATGAAGGATACATAATCATTAGAGGTCGTATTAATCGTGATTATTTTATGGAACATATATATAAGTCTCATAAAAAGGAGGTTTAAAAAATGCCTGTGTATAAGGATAAAAAACGTGGAACATATTTTGTGTCAATATATTATAAAGATTTAGAAGGTAAGGAACACAAAAAAACAAAACGTGGTTTTAAAAAGAAAAAGGACGCTAAGAATTGGGAAGCTGAGTATCAGCGTTCCAATTCCTACAACATGGAAATGACTTTTAAAGACTTTTATGCTATTTATCGAAGAACTTACAAACCAAAAGTCAAAGGCAGTACTTGGTGTACTAAAGAAAATATTGTTCAAACTCATATCATGCCTTATTTTGGTGACAAGAAAATGAATAGTATAGATGCACCTATGGTTTTAGAATGGCAAAGCATTATTGCTAATAAAACGACAAAAACTGGCAAATTATATTCACCAGTTTATCTAAAAACCATTCATAATCAATTAAGTGCAATCTTAAATTATGCAGTTAATAAGTATGATCTTAATTATAATGCAGCTCGTAAAGCAGGTGCAATGGGTAGAGAAATATTAAAGTCTGATGATTATTGGACTTTAGATGAATACTTACAATTTGCTGAATATGCGTTGGATTATGATATTGATTATCATGTATTCGAGGTATTGTATTGGTGTGGTTTAAGGGTAAATGAAGCATTGTGTTTAATAAAGAATGACATTGATTTCAATAATAATATAATCTATGTTAATAAAACATGGACTGTTGATTCTGAGGGCAACAAAGTTGTTGGTTCGACTAAAAGTGGTAAGCCACGTAAGGTATCTATGCCAGATAGATTATCAAATGAGTTGCAAAATTATTTATCAAGAATGTATGGTCTTAAAGATAATGATTATATTTTTCCAATATATAAGTCAACTTTAGATAATCATTGGCGTGCAATTATCAAAAAATCTGGTGTTAAGTATATTAAGATACATGGACTTAGACATTCTCACATTTCATTGTTAATTAATATGGGATTTACGCCTTTGGCAATTGGTGAACGTGTTGGGCATAGTGCTGAGAAAATAACTTATCAATATTCACATTTATTTGACACTAAGCAACAAGCAATTGTTGATGCATTAAATACTTGTGATAAGGAGAGTCATCATGTCACTCAAAAACCTTGATAACAAACGAAGACATCGTTGTTATACGACAGCTTTTAGAATGTCACCAGAAGAGCATGATCAACTAAATGAACTTGTTAAATTGTCAGGACTTCAAAAGCAAGATTATATGATCAAAAAAAGCTTAGATAAAACAATTGTTGTTACAGGTAATACAAGAACATATAAGGCTTTAAGGGATGAGATTAATACATTTAATGCATTACTACATGAATATATTGATTCGGGTATTGTGATTGATGATGAGTTATTGGATATGATGTTACATGTAGTTAGTATCCTTGAAAGATTAAGTAAATAATCATCAGGATTGTTGAATTGTTGTTATTGTTTAAAACTATTATAATATGAAAGGAGTAATAAAAATGAATAATAGTGTAATTGAAAAATTATATTTTTTATGGAGCGAAGAGTGTGGACAAACACAAGAAGCTAATGAGGTTTTAGCTCGAATTAATGATTTTTTTGAAGAACATGGTATTGATTCAGGATTGTTTGATTTAATTTTAGCTTATGGTGTTGCTTTACAAAAGCAAGGTTATGTTGAAGGTTTTAAAGAGGCATTTAATTTATTTAATGAAGCTTCTATGAAATAATTACAATTTTGTAAAGAAACATTAAAGTATTGATCTAGAAACACTTTCTTATGAAATTTCATAAAGAAAGTGTTTTTTTATCTTTACAAATTAAGTATAATATAGATTAGCTAGGCTAGATAGGAGAGGTCATATGGATAAAATTATCAGTGATAATGTGGATAATATTTTACAAAAGAGTACTGAACTTATAAATATTTTACTAAAGGATAATTCATCAAACAAGAATATTATTTGGGCTACTGATGATTATAAGCATTTAGGTAAAGCATTTGAACCTAAAGAACAAATGTTTTATGGCCTAGTTGCTAATATCTATGATGATGTTATAAAACCTCGTGTAGTTAAATCTAAAGAAGAACAAATTTTAAGAATTAGAAATAATGCTGAAGTATTTACACCTTCTTGGATTTGTAATGAACAAAATAACCTAATTGATCAACAATGGTTTGAGGGTGAATCTCCTTTTAATAAATCTATTGATAAAGGTTGGCAAACAATAACTAATAAGATTGACTTTTCTAAATTGGCTAACAAAACATGGACTGATTATGTAAAGGATATACGCTTAGAAATAACATGTGGTGAAGCACCTTATCTTACAAGTCGTTATGATACGGTTACTGGTAATTATATTGAAGTTAAAGATAGAATTGGGTTATTAGATAGAAAACTACGTATTATCAATGAAAATGTTGATAATAAAGAAGAATGGATTGAATGGGCTCAATTGGCTTTAAAAAGCATTTATGGATATGAATTTCAAGGAGATAGTTTATTAATCGCTAGAGAAAATGTATTGTTAACTGTGATTGAACATTATTACTATAAGTTTGGTGAGAGTTTAGATAAAGAAATATTATATGACTTTGCAAGAATTATATCATGGAATTTATGGCAAATGGATGGTTTAAAATATGTAATACCATATAGTTGTCATAATGAGGATATTATTGATTATACTTTGTTTGGTGAGATTGTTACTAAGCAAGAATGTATTGGATGTAAAAGAAATGCTGTAACAAAGCATAATGGTGTATATTGTAAAATCAAGGATTGGGATAAGAATAAAAATGTTAAATTTGTGACTTTAGCGACAAGGGGGAGAAAAGTATGAATAAGGAAACATTTGAAAATACATTGTCTTATATTTTGATATATGTTTTTAGGATTAATGATGATGATCATAAAGGTGCCTTAAAAGTTGGAATGGCGACGGTTAAGTTTAATGAAGATCCTTCAATCATCACTCCTAATCATGCTTATCTTAATGAGGCTGCAAAGGATAGAATAAATCAATATACACGTACAGCAGCAGTTGAATATGAATTGTTACATACTGAATTAGCTATAACTAATAATAATGTTGCATTTAAAGATACAGATGTACATAAGGTATTAACAAACTCTGGCATTAAGAAAGTATTAAAATCAAGGAATGCTAATGAATGGTTTAAAACCGATCTAAGCACTGTGCAAAATGCTATAAAGGCTGTTAAAGAAGGTAGAACATCTTTATTTAACAAAGAAATAACATATGATAAGAGTCCTGTTATTTTAAGACCTAATCAACTAGATGCAGTTAATAAAACAATTAAACAATTTCGTGATAAGAAAAGAAATCGTATGTTATGGAATGCTAAAATGCGATTTGGTAAAACAGTATCAGCTTTACAAGTTGTTAAAGAAATGGGCTTTAAAAAGACTATTATCATGACACATAGACCCGTTGTTGATGACGGTTGGTTTGAAGATTTCAAGATGATATTTTATGAGGATGATTCAAACTACAAATATGGAAGTAAATCATCTACTCATGGTGATTCAATTGAAAATCTCGAAAGAGAAGGCGTTAATTATGTTTATTTTGCATCAATACAAGATTTAAGAGGTTCATCTGCCGTTGGTGGCAATTTTGATAAGAATGATATTGTTTTTAATATTGAATGGGATCTTGTTATTATAGATGAAGCTCATGAGGGAACAAAGACATCTTTAGGTGAAGAAGTAAAGAAACATATCATTAAAGATGAAAATCGAACTAAACTTTTGGAACTTTCAGGAACACCATTTAATTTATTTGATGATTATGATGAAGATACTACATATACATGGGATTATGTAATGGAGCAAAGAGAAAAAGCTAATTGGTATATAGAACATTATGGCGATCCAAATCCTTATGAGGATTTACCAAAAATGAATATCTTCACATATAATTTAGATGAAGAAATTAGAGGCTTCAATGATGTTGAAGATATGGCTTTTAATTTTAGGGAATTTTTTAGAGTTTGGGCAGATGATGTAAGTGTTGATAGGAGAGTTATGCCTAAAAATGCAACGATAGGTGATTTTGTTCATAAAGATGATGTTAAGCATTTTTTGGATTTGTTATGTAAAAAAGATGAAAAAAGTAATTATCCATTCTCAAATGAAGAATACCGTAAATATTTTAGGCATTCTTTATGGATGATACCAGGTGTTAAAGAAGCTAAAGCATTAAGTAAAATGTTACATGAACATCCTGTATTTGGCTCTGGAGCATTTGAAATAGTTAATGTTGCTGGTGAGGGTGACGATTTTGAGGAAAAACAATATCAAGATGCTAAAGAAATGGTTGAAAACGCCATTACTAATCATCCAGAAGATACCTACACAATTACGCTTTCTTGTGGTAGGCTTACTACGGGTGTAAGTATAAAAGCATGGACAGCAATATTCATGTTATCAGGTTCAGCAAGTGTATCAGCCTCAAGTTATTTACAAACCATATTTAGAGCTCAAACACCAGCTATTTTAGGTAATCGTGTTAAGGATGAATGTTATGTATTTGATTTTGCTCCTGATAGGACTTTAAAAATGGTTGCACAAGCAAGCGAGTTATCAACGAGAAGAGGTATTGTCGATCCAACTGGAAGATATTTAATGGGAGAATTCCTTAATTTTTGTCCAGTTATTGGTATTAGTGGATCTAATATGGAAGCTTATAGTGTTGATACTATGTTACAACAACTTAAGAGGGCTCATGCTGATCAAGTTGTAAGAAATGGTTTTGATGATACGAAACTTTATAATGATAATCTTTTAAGATTGAATGAAGTTGAAATTAGTGAATTTAATGACTTAAGAGATATTATAGGTACTACTAATGCTCAAGGTAAGACAACATCTATTGATATTAATCATCAAGGGCTGACTGATGAAGAGTGGGAGCGTTATGAAAAGAGTAGAAATAAGAAGAAACGTGAACTATCTGAAGAAGAAAAAGCAGCGCGTGAGAAATTGAATGCTGCTAAGAAGGAACAAAAAAAGGCTATTAAAATATTAAGAGGTATTTCTATACGTATACCAATGCTTATTTATGGTGCTGATATTGAATTTGACAAAGATGTAACATTAGATAATTTCCTAGACCTTGTTGATGATGCATCATGGAATGAATTTATGCCTCAAGGTGTTACTAAAGAAAAGTTTAAACAATTTTCGAAGTATTATGATGTTGATGTCTTTATTGCAGCTGGTAGAAAAATTAGAAATATTGCTAAAAGTGCTGACAAATTAAATCCAACTGAAAGAGTTCAAAAGATAGCTGGTTTATTTGCTACATTTAAGAATCCTGATAAAGAAACAGTTTTAACTCCATGGCGTGTTGTTAACATGCATATGAGCGATACATTAGGTGGTTGGTGTTTTTATGATCAAACATTTGATGAATCAGAAGGTAAATTAGTGCAACCACGTTTTGTTTCACATGGTGAAGTAACAAGATACACTTTGGCAACTGAAAATTCTAAAATTTTAGAAATAAATTCAAAATCAGGCTTGTATCCTTTATATGTTACTTATTCAATATATAGGCAAAGATGTCTTAATTGTGACGAGAAGAAGTTGGATGAATCCATGGAAAAGAAACTATGGCGTAGGACCATTAAAAATAATGTATACGTTGTTTGTAAAACCAAAATGGCATCGACTATCACTAAAAGAACTTTAAATGGATATGAAGAAGCTAATTATAATGTTTTAGCTTATGAAGATATTATTACTGCAATCAAAGAATATGAGGATGTAGTTGTAAAGAAAATTAAGGATCCAAAAACTTGGAATAAAGAAGGTGAAAAAATGAAATTTGATGCTGTAGTAGGAAATCCACCATATCAAGAAAATATTCAAAATAGAGGAGAGCAACCACCTATTTATCATCATTTTTATGATGTATCATGTATCAATGAAGATATCTGATAAGGTTTCTTTAATAACTCCAGCTAGATTTTTATTTGACGCCGGAAAAACTCCTTCTGTATGGAATAAAAAAATGTTAAATGATAAACATTTTAAGGTTATTAAATATTTTGAAAATTCCAAGGATATTTTTGATAATGTTGATATAAAAGGTGGCGTTGCTATAACATATAGGGATAAAACACAAGATTTTGATATAATAGGAACTTTTACACCTAATGAAACTATTAGAAGTATAATAAAAAAGGTTAAATTATTTAATGAACGAACTTTTGCAGATATTATATATTCTAATACAAGTTATAAATATACAAAATTATTTTTTGAAGAAAACGAGGGATTTTCCAATAGAGTTTCAGGTGGCTCATCACGTTATTTATCATCATCTTGTTTTGATAAGTTTCCTGAAGTATTTTTTGAAGAAGAACCAAGTAATGAAAATACATATATCCGTATTGTTGGAAGAAAGAACAATCAAAGAGTGATTCTTTATGTTGATAAAAGATACATAAATCCTCCACGAAATTTCTATTCTTATAAATTAATGTTACCTAGCTCTAATGGAAGTGGCAAATTAGGCGAGGTAATCAGTGGACCTTTCGTTGCTGAACCATTATTGGGAGCAACTGAAACCTTTGTAAGCTTTAGTGATTTTAAAAATCAAGATGAAGCAAATAATGCACTAAAATATATAAAGACAAAATTTGCTAGAATTATGCTTGGTACAAAGAAAGTTACACAAGGTAATAAGAATTCTAAAGTATGGATTAATGTTCCTGTTCAAGATTTTTCAAATAATTCTAAAATTAATTGGAACAAAAGTATTGATGAGATTGACGCCCAACTTTTTAAAAAGTATAAATTTTCTGATGAAGAGATAAGATTTATTAATGAAACTGCCACAGAAATGAATTAATTAATGTTTTTTAGGATCAAATAATTTATCATAATAAAAGTGACCATTGTGAAGTGATTTTGTCAAGTAGACAATTTAAATAATTAAAATGATTTGCTATTCT
>JAJQFG010000092.1 GCA_021201315.1 Erysipelotrichaceae bacterium | reverse complement strand
ACTTTCTACAGCAAAATGTAGCACGCTTAAGAACTTTCATCTTATCAAGCTTTTCATTTAATCTTCTGATTTTACCATTGATCTGTTTTATCTTTGTCTTATGATCCTTTATCTGCTTATCAAGCATCACTTCATAGTCATAGATGTTCTTATTATATAATCTATTATATCTTCCGTGATAATAAACAACAGTAGCATCATCGGCAGTATCAATAGTTACATTATATTTATTGAATCTATCATCATTGAACTTTTTATTATTCTTTATGGCTTTTGCACGTTCAATCAATAGTTTCTTTATTTCAAGCTTTCTTTTAAGAGGTTTTTCATATCTTGTTTTAATCTGATTCTGGCAGTTCTTTATTCTGGCACCAATATCCTTTCTATCTTCTTTTATTAACTCTTTTTGTGAAGATAGAAGACCATTGGCTCTGCTGTAGATAGATGTTACAAAATAATCCTTAAGATTTCCACCAAAACGTCTATTGTATTCATCTTTTATTCTTTGAGTTAAAGTATCATCAAATTCCTTGCATAGTATTTTTTCATCATATAGACTGTTATAAGCCCATTCAAGCATGATATTGAACTGATAGAAGGTTTTATCAATTGATTCTTTTACTTTTTTATCAATATTTAATTCATCAACGTATAATCGGTTAGAAGGAATAGTAATAGTTGTTTTCATAATGGAATCTCCTTTCTATTTGCTTCTGGTGATACCATTATACACTATTCTTTAATCTATAGCAAATTTCACAAAAATTCCCAAACTGAAATATATTGATATAATCATCATAATTTTTACGTTAAAATTTCACATAGCATTCACATATTTAGTATATTTAAACGACAAAATTATGTTCGTTCTGTATCCTCAAGGTAAGACATGAAGTATTAGAACGAACTTTTAATAAATATTTGAGTCATAGTATCCCTACTTTCTTAAAAGAGGAATATCATCATTCCTCTTCTATAATATTAAATTCTATTTCATAATCATCATCTAAATCATTTGCTTGTATAATAAAAGTTTCAATAACTGATTGAGCTTCATCTGTTGCTTTAGTAAGTAACCCTTTTTCTATAGCTCTTTCTTTTGCATCGGCTTTTTGATCTTTTACAAAGTCATTATAATCACTTAAAGTAATAGGATTAAATACACCATCTGATTCGTCATATATTTCTAAACTATCTTCGTCAATTTCATGTGATAATACAGTAGCTTCTGGCATATTAATAGTAATTGTATTATCAGTTAAATTCACATCAACTTGACTCATATCAATACCTGCTTTAATAATACCATCATAAGAAACTATAAAACTTTTAGTTGATAATGGAACTTTTGTTTCAAACATAAATACTTTAACATTATTTGATTTTTCATATAATCCCATATTAGTATAATTATATTCCGTTGTTGCTAATTCTGATATACCTTGAATTTGTTCAGTAAGTATATCACTAGTAATTGTTGCTTCACTATCATTATTTGATGAAGAATGACCTACATAATAATTAATATCAAAAAATATTAATACAACTAAAGCTACAATAACAATAATATTTTTTACAATTTGTAACACATTAATTTGACTAAATTTCTTAAACATTTCTCTCATCCTCACTTTATTCATATTGTATGAAAAAAATGTCGAAATGTAAAGAAATTCTAAGACTTATATTCCTCTTTCACAAATCTTTCTATAGCATTTAAAGAACGTTTAACTTTATCAGTATCTATACAATAAGCCATTCTAAAATAACCTTTCACACCAAAAGCATCACTAGGTACAAATATTAAATCATATTTTAAAGCTTTTTGACAAAATACATTGGCATCATCTTCTAAAGCTTTAGGGAATATATAAAATGTACCTCCAGGTCTAACTACTTCAAAACCTAATTCAATAAGCTTATCATATATCAAATTCATATTTGTTTCATAAACAGACATATCACAGGTTAAATCACAAACATCTTCTACTCCTCGCATAATTAATGCAGATGGATTGTTATGTCCTAAGCCTCTTGATATTTGTCCCATCATAGGAACTAAATAAGATGCATCTTTAGCTTTTGAATTAACTGCTACATATCCTATTCTTTCACCTGGTAATGATAATGATTTAGAATAACTATAACATGTTAATGTATTATCATAATACTTTGCTACATAAGGTACTGTTTTATTATCAAAAACAATTTCTCTATAAGGTTCATCAGAAATAATAAATATTTCATGATTATATTCCTTTTGTTTTAATTCTAAGATATCTGCTAGTTTTATAATTGTTTCTTCACTATAAACAGCACCAGATGGATTATTAGGTGTATTAATAAGTACAGCAGCTGTTTTTTCATTGATTAATTGTTCAAATTTATCAAAATTAATTTGGAAAGATGATGTATCTGCATCCACAACAACAAGTTTAGCTCCAGTAGGAGCAGTATACAGTTGATATTCTAAAAAATATGGAGCAAATGTGATAATTTCATCACATGGTTTTGATACTGCACGAAGAGCATGTGCAAGTGCACTTGCAGCTCCTGCAGTAGGAAATATATACTCAGCTGTATAATCCATTTCAAATTTTTGATTTAATGATTTTGCTATTTTTTCTTTATATGAAGGTAAGCCCAATGTTGGTGAATAGCCATGTAATTCATTAGATGGAATCGTATTTAATACATCTATTGTGTGTTTAGTATAAGCATCTGGTACGCTCTGAGATGGATTTCCTAAACTATAATCAAAAACATTTTCATATCCTATTTCTTTAGCACGTTTTGTTGCATATTCTGAAAAGCTTCGAATAGGTGATCTTGCATTTAACATTTCTTTATATTGTTGATTTATCATATTTTCCTCCTATAAACCATTTACTATAAATTCTGGTTTTTTATTTTTCTCTACTTTTTGTAGATTATTATACATCACTATTTGTGATTTTTTAAAGAAAGTATTCGTAATACCACCTATATGAGGTGATAATATAATTCTATTTTGATACTCATCAGGTAAATTGAGTAAAATATTATCTTTTAATACTGGTTCAGGAGCTATTGTATCTAAACCTGCACCTAATATTTCATTATTTACAATAGCATCATACAATGCTTGATTATCCACCAATTCACCTCTAGCAGTATTAATAAGATAAGCTGTATTTTTCATATTCTTTAAAAAATTTTCATCAACCATATGTGTTGTTTTATCTATTACAGGGCAATGTAAAGAAATAATATCACATGTTTTTACAAGTGTATTTAAATCATTATAAGTTATTCCTAATTTTCTCTCTAACTTATTATTTCTAATAACATCATTATAAACAATCTCACATCCAAAAGTTTTTAATCGTTTAGCTGTAGCTTGACCAATAACTCCTAGACCTATTAAACCAACCTTACAATCTCCTAATTCAACAACTCCTTCATACATCAAACGCTCTTTCATTTCAATTTGATGACCTGCTAAAACTGCTTCATGACCTACAATTACATTTCTTAAGCATCCTAACATCAATAATATCGCTTGTTCAGCTACAGCATTATCATTCGCACCACGACAATTACAAACATAAATATGTCTATCTTTGCATGTTTGTATATCAATTTGATTATATCCCACACCTTCAGATTGTACCAATTTAAGTTTAGGCATGCAATCAATCACTTCTCTATCCAAATGTGACATAGGATCAATAAATATAGCATCAATTAAAGGAGCAAATTCTAATATATCTTTATTCTTATAATCTCTTGGTATATATCTTACATTAATATTTTTTATAAATATATTTTTGGGTTTATATTTTTCATATCTGTCTTTATTCCCAATAATTAATAAATTCATAATACTCATCTCCTTATATAATCAACCATATAATTAATATTGCCTGGGAAATAATAAGAACAAAATTTATAATAAACAATACCAACAAAATAATTCTTATAATACGATTTTCAATCTTATTAGATAAATATATACCAAAACTTGTTAAAACAATAGCTCCTATATCAATCATACTTAACATAAATATAAAACCAGCTTGTGATAAATTCATCCAAAACATCAAAGTCCAAATTTCAAACAATAATAATAATCCAAATCCTACTAGTAACAACTTCTTAACCAAATCATTTTTTACTAAAAATAATACAGAAGTCCCTCCTATAATTGATCCTACGATTGCAATAATTCCAAAAATAACAAATCCAATAACTATAAAAAAATAAAACAATCATTGGAAAAATAAGCATTAAATGAAACATGATAAATTCTCTCCCTAACTTATTAAATTGATTATATCATACTTTCTTTTTAATATGTTATTTTTCTTTATAACTTGATATAATATGTTTGGAGATGATACTTATGCCTTTAAACCTTATCCATGCTGATATTACAGAAATGAATACAGATGCTATTGTAAATGCTGCCAATGTGAATTTAAAACAAGGTGGTGGTGTTTGTGGTACTATTTTTGAAAAAGCTGGTGCTAAACAAATGAAAAAAGCTTGTGAAAAATACTCCCCAATAAAAATTGGAGAGGCTATTATAACACCTGGTTTTCATTTACAAGCAAAATATGTTATTCATGCTGTTGGTCCTATATATAAAGATGGAAAACATCATGAAAAAGAACTATTAGAAAGTGCTTATATTAGTTCATTAAATTTAGCAGTTAATCATCATATTCATTCTATTGCTTTTCCTTTAATATCTGCAGGTATTTATAATTATCCAAAAAAAGAAGCTCTAGATATAGCTATTAGTACGATTACATCATTTTTAAATAATCATGAATTAGATGTTAATATCATTTTATTAGATAAAGAAGCAGTACAATTAAGTGAAGATTTATATCATAATATAGAACATTATATTGATACTTATTATGAAGAAACACGTGATAGATTATTTGAAAGTAAATCTATTAACCTTTCACCTTTAATATTAACAAATGATGAGTATTCATATAATTCATTAGAAGAACTAATTCAAGAACAACATGAAACTTTTTCTGAAATGTTATTAAGATTAATTGATGAAAGAAATTTAACAGATGTAGAAGTATATAAGAATGCTAATATTGATAGAAAACACTTTTCTAAAATACGTAGTAATAAAGAGTATCATCCTAAAAAATCTACAGTATTTTCATTTGCGATATCTTTAAAACTTAATCTAGATGAAACTATAGATTTATTAGATACAGCTGGTTATTCTTTATCCTATAGTCAAAAGAATGATATTATTATTAGTTATTTTATTGAAAATGAAGAATATGATATTTTTAAAATTAATGAAGCATTATTTTTTTATGATTTACCACTACTTGCGACTTAATTCATTCAATTAAAAGAATAGAAAAGAACCAAAAAACAAAATGTAACCTGTACAATGGAAAGGGTACATTTTATTTTTCATTGATATCATTTGCTTTATCTTTCCTCATCATTTATGAAAACATCATATAATCTTCATAAAATGTATAATCAAGAATTTTATAGTTCTTCAATTGGAATCCATACTTCAAAATAGCGATGCAAACCATCCTTATCATGAGCCTTCATAACTAATCGACCTACTGGATTTCCCTCTATAGTATACATGTTCTTATTGATTTTATTGTATACATTCTCATAAAAAGCTCTAGCAAATGTACCTTCTTCGTTTGCCTCAAAGACCGTATAAATACATTTACATGCTGGTATATATTCGTTGTAATCATTGATCTGCATTTGCTCATTTAATGCTTTTTCCATTGGCATCGACCAACCCCACCAATACTACAGATTTTCATAGACATTGTCCAAAGATGCTTGCATAATTATAAACGTTGGAATAACACTAGGAATTTCATCCATCCATTCCTGCATTTCTAACTTTAAGTTTTGAATATTCGTGTCACCTTTTTTTGATTGAAAACAATTTTTTAAACGATATCGAGAAAATAAAAGTTCAGGGCATCTACTGATGTCAAATTTATTTATATGATTCTTAAAATGTGTCATTTTCATTTTCTGTTTTGATATAATTTCTAACATTCTTTTATAATCTTGTATTTTTTGCAGAAGAATTTTCTCCTGATTTTCATATTTTGTTTGTATTTCATACAAATTATCGAAATTAAGTATTTCCTGTGTCTGTTTTACTGAAAAATCCAATGCACGATAATATACAGCATCTAAAAGATTATTTAAATCCCATGCATCATAGTAACGATATCCCGTCATATCATCCTTGTGTGGTGATACAATTCCCTGTTCCTCATAATATCTTAGTGTCTGTACTGGAATTCCCAACAACTTTGAAATATCACCAATTTTATACTTTTCGCTCATGCCTTCACCTCATATTAATCTTAAAATATACTATGTATATTTTAACATCATATGACATTTGGTACAAAATAAAAATGCCAGTTAATGCTTTTTACATTTAACTGACATTTTCTATTATTTATTATGCATTATATCCTGCATCAAATCCTGCAGTTGCTGCTTCCATTGCATTGGCACATTCAGATGCATCTCCAATAACAACCAACTTATCTCCAAGATCCTCAAGTTCCGCTACAAGTGAATTATTTGGATGATATCCCATAGCTACTACAACTGCATCACATGGTACATACTTTTTGACACCTTCTTCTTCTAATAAGATTCCAGTTTCTCCAATTTCAATGACCTTTGTGTTAGTCATAACCTTCACTTCGTGTTTATTCAAGAATTCTTTCATTGCAACAACTCTAGTAGAATCTGTCTTTGCTGCAATCTTATCAAACATTTCAACAATTGTGATATCACCACGTTCTGCTTGTGCAAGATACATTGCAGTCTCAACTCCAACTTCTCCTCCACCAGCTACAATAATCTTACCTTCTACTTGCTTCCAACCTCTTAAAACCTCTCTGGCCTGTACAACATTTTCTTTGTTGATACCAGGAATTCTTGGCATATTTGCAAGACCACCAGTAGCAAGAATCACTTTATCTGCTCCAAAATTCTTAATGTCTTCTGCTGTTGCACACTTGTTTAATACAACATTTACATTAAGCAGTTTTAACTGCTTAATCAAATAAGCAATAAAGGTAGAAAATTCTCCTTTTCCAGGTGGATAGATAGCTGCTAATAATTCTCCTCCAAGCTTATCTGTCTTTTCCCAAAGAGTAACCTCATGACCACGTCTTGCTGCTGCAATAGCTGCTTCCATTCCTCCTGGACCACCACCAACAATAAGAACATTTTTAGATGGTACCTGATCTTCAAAAGTATATTTATATTCGTTTCCAAGCTCTGGATTCACACAACATCTAATAGGAACCTGTTTTACAACATATCCTGTACATCCCAGAACACAACGAACACAAGGACGAATTTCATCAAATCTACCTTCCTTTGCCTTATTTGGCATATCAGGATCAGCAAGAGAACAACGGTTCATACCAACGAAATCACAGAATCCTTCCTCCACAAGACTTTCTGCCATAAGAGGATCATCAATACTGTTTACACCCATAACTGGAATATTTACAACACTTTTTAATTCCTTGGCATTATTAGTTGTCCATGCATGTGGCATATAAGATGTTGATACCTGTGTAAGATTATAAGAACCATAAACACCATTAGAGCAGTTGATGGAATCTACTCCCCACGCTTCCAATTCCTTAGCAAGCATACGAGACTCTGCAATTGTTCTACCATCAATTTCATGCTCCTCTGCTGAAAAACGAACCTGAATAGGAAAATCATCTCCAACCTGACTTCTTACCTCATCATAAATTTCATGTAAAATACGAATACGATTGTCAAAGCAGTCACCATATTCATCCGTTCTCTTATTTTGAAAATGAGAAAGGAAACCTGCAATGAGATATCCATTTCCTGCATGAATCTCAATACCATCAAAATCTGCTGCTTTTACATTCTTTGCTGTAATTCCAAAATCTTTTACAATAGAATGAATTTCATCAATTGTCATTTCCTGTGGCATCTCTCTGTTCCATGGACATGAAGTTGGAGATACTACCTTCGTTGGTACTCCACCATTCACTCCACTGTTTGTCTGACGACCAGCATGATAAATTTGTGCAAAAATCTTTGCTCCATATTTGTGTACTGCATCAGTCATCTTCTTATGACCTTCAATCATATCATCCTTGTAGATTCTAGCAACTCTCCTATATCCACCTGCATTAGCATTTACAGCATAATCTTCTGTAATAATCAGACCATAACCGCCTTTTGCTTTTGCTTCGTGATACTTAATGTACTGTTCTGTAGCATAGCCATCTTCATCACACATATTGCAGACCATAGCTGTAACTACAAATCTGTTTTTCAATTCAATATTACCTATCTGAAGTGGCGTAAACATCTTTTCTAAACGCATAATTGTACCCTCCTAGTGTGCACGTTTAGTATGCACGTATTATTGTTATATTTTTTATAAACCCTACAGTAACTGTAGAGTCAACGCTTTTGTTAAAATTTTATCAATTTCTAATATTTTATATATTCAAGTTTTGAGTTTTTTCATCATTATAACCAGGCCAATATTTAAATAAGCTTTAGTATTTTTTTCATTACCTTAAATTGTCGCTTTTTTTGCGACCAAATATATATAGATATTTGATAGACTATATACAACAAAACAAAGGGGGACGCAAAAATGAATGAAACAAGTGATTTGGTATTTATTTTAGATAGAAGTGGATCTATGAGTGGTTTAGAAAAGAGTACAATTAAAGGATTTAATAAGATGATAAAAAAACAAAAGAAGTTAGATGGTGATGCTTTTGTCACAATGATTTTATTTGATGATCAGATTGATGTATTATATCAAGATAAACCATTAGAAAAAGTAAAAAAATTAACTGAAGAAGAATATTATGTAAGAGGTTGTACTGCATTATTAGATACTGTGGGTTATGCTATTACTAAAATGAAAGAGAAACAAAAGAAAAACAAAACAGATCATGTGATATTTGTTATAACAACAGATGGTTATGAAAATGCTAGTCATGAATTTACTTATCAACAAATCAATAAAATGATTAAGAAACAACAAAAGAAAGGATGGGAATTTATATTCTTAGGAGCAAAAATTAATGCAGAAAAAGAAGCATCAAAATTAGGTATTAAAGTAGATCATAGTGTCAATCTATATGAAGATGTTCAAGGTGTAGAAATGTCTTATGATGCAATGAGTCATTTTGTAGGAAATGCTAGAAATGGTGATTTTGACCCATTATGGTCTAAAGAAGTCAATGAGGACTATATTACAAGAAAAACGAATGAAGATTAACTTCATTCGTTTTATATTTTTATCGTTTGAACTGCTATACAACCAGGTCCACCTTGAGTAATAAATACTGGTGATAATTCATAAAGTTCAATTTGTACATTTTTAAATGATTTTTTGATTTGTTCAACTACTTGTTGTGCTTGTACTAAAACACCTGCATGTGTCACATAAATCTTATATGATTCATCTACACCTATTTCCTTAAAACATTTAATAATTTCATTAATAGCACCTTTTTTTGTTTTCTTTACTTTAAATGTTTCTAATTTCTTAGAATCTTCTGTTAAAGTCATAATTGGTACAATCTTTAACATTCCTAATGCTTTTGCAGCCAAAGGTGTTAAGCGTCCACCACGTTTTAGAAAATCAAAATCACTAGGAATCAAAAATGATTTTTCAGTTGTTAAACATTTATATATTTCCTGTTTAATAGATTCTAAATCTAAACCCTGTTTCTGTAACTCTAAAGCTTTATCAACTAAATGGCGTTGCGGACCACATAATGTCATAGAATTAATAATATGGATACGTTCATTGTTTTCAATACTTTCTTTAGCACCTACAGTACTTTGATATGTACCAGATAAACCATCAGCCATAGTTATAACTAATAATTCATCTTCATTATTTTCAAACAATTCTATTGTTTCACCAATAGAAGGTTGAGATGTTGTAGGCATAGCTCCTGCTTTAATAAAATCAATAAATTCATCACTTTGAACATCTACATATTCTTTATATGTTTTATGATTAAAAGTCACACTTAAAGGCAAAACAATAAATCTTTTTTCTTCTCCTTCTTTAGGTGAATATAGTGCTGATGTGTCTGTAACAATTTTCATAAATACTTCTCCTTATTCATTCCATTTATACAATAACAAATCTTTACAATAAAGTCAATATATCTAGTTTAAAAAACTAGATATATTGTTTTTTTAAACTATTTACTTTTCATATAAATCATGTTATAGTCATAGTTGGAGGTGTTTATCATGGAAGAAACAAATATTCAAAAAATACATATACCTAGATGGGAAGAATTACCTAATTTTCCTTTATATATTGATCAAGTTGTCAGTTATATTGAAGATAATTTAGGTATACTATTTTATGATGAAAAAATTATTACTAATTCCATGATTAACAACTATGTCAAACATGGTATTGTAAATCCCCCAGTAAAGAAAAAATATAATCGTATACACATAGCTTATTTTATTGTCGTATGCATTTTAAAACAATCCTATAGTTTACAAGAAATATCCCAATTAATACAAATACAAATTAAAGATTTTCCAACTGATCAATCTTATAATTATTTTTGTGAAGAAATAGAAGCATGTATTAGAGCTATTATTAATCAGGAACCTGTTCAACATGTTCCTTCTAATTCATCTAATAAAGAAGTTGTATATCTATTACATAATACAGTATTATCTGTTACTCATAAGATATATGTTCAATACTATTTAAATATAAATGAAAAGGAAGAGAAATAACATGAAAATTACAAAAGAATTATTATCAAATATTTTAGATGCTTATCCCTATGAAATCATATTTGTTGATAGAAATCATATCATCCAATATATGAACAAAACTGCTAAAATAAGATATAACAATCGAATACAAATAGGTCAAAGTATCTTTAATTGTCATAATCAAGAATTTCAAGCTAAAATTGAAACTTTCTTACAACGTGCTGATAATGGCGAAAATGAAATGTTTGAAGCTTATAATACAAAAACTGGTGAAAGAGAATTTTTTACACCAGTTAGAGATGATAATGGACATGTTATTGGTTATTTTGAAAGACATGAAGTATCTTGGAATAAAGATTTTCCTAATATATCAGTTAAAGAATATTGGAAACATCGTATTTAAAAAAGTAATTAATGAATTACTTTTTTTATTATCTTTTACGACTAAAACGGAATTGAATTCCATTTTAGCCTCCATATATTCAATATTTTAAATCATTATTAATGACTAATCAGGAATTAAATTCCTAATTAGTCAAATAATTAATTTTTACATATAAAAAGTGATTCATAACGAATCACTTTTACTCTTGTATTTCTTCTGTTATTTCTTCTGGCTCTTCAACATTTTTAGCAACAACTTCTACATTAGATACTACTGAACCTTCAGCTACCCTAATAAGTCTAACTCCAATAGTAGCACGACCTGCAACTTTAACTTGTTCCATAGGTATTCTTATCACAACACCTTCACTCGTCATAATCATCAGATCCTCATCACCATTAACAGCTTTAATAGCAACCAAGTTACCTGTCTTTTCAGTTGTATTAATAGCTTTAACTCCCTGGCTACCACGATGTGATAATCTAAATTGATCAATTGGTGACATCTTACCATAACCATATTCAGATATAGTCATAATATTTTTACCTTCATAGTTTGTTGTTACACCAATGACTTCACCATCATTGACTTTCATACCTCTTACACCAGTAGAAATTCTACCCATTGATCGAACATCAGACACTTTAAATCTAACCACTTTACCTAATGATGATGCTAAGAAAATTTCATCATTATCAGAACATATTTTAACATCTACAAGCTCATCTTCTTCGTTTAATTTTAAAGCATACTTACCTGATTTAGAAATACGTCTATATTCATCAATATTGGTTTTCTTAACAATACCTTTCTTAGTTACAAACATTAAGTATAGTTCATCATCTTCTATATTTTCTTGAATCTTAGAATTATCAATAGGTATCATGGCTTTAACATATTCTTGTTTATCAATATTTAATAAATTAACCACAGGTAATCCTTTAGCTGTTCTACCATATTCAGGAATATTATAACCTTTTAAACGATAAACTCTACCTAAATTTGTAAAGAATAAGATATCATCATGAGTAGACATAGATGTCATAGAATAAACAAGGTCATCTTCGTTGGTAGTCATACCAATAATACCTCTACCACCTCTATTTTGAGATTTATAAGTATCAACTGGTAAACGTTTAATATAACCATTGGTTGTTAGAGATATAATAACATCTTCAACTGGAATAAGATCTTCATCCTCAATATCAAAAGCTCCTTGAATAATTTCTGTTCTTCTTTCATCAGCATATTTACTCTTTATTTCTAATAATTCTTCTTCAATAATTTGTAAAATTCTTTCTTCATGAGCTAAAATATCTTTTAAATCAGCAATTGTTTCTAATAAACCATTTAATTCATTTTCAATCTTTTCTCTTTCCAAACCAGCCAAACGCTGTAATTGCATCTCTCTAATCGCTTTAGCTTGTCTTTCAGACATATCAAATTCATCCATTAATCTTTGTTGAATGATTTCTGTTGTACGTGAAGAACGAATTAAAGCAATAATTTCATCAATTTGATCTATCGCTCTTTTTAAACCTTCTAAGATATGTGCTCTATCTTCAGCTTTTTTTAAATCGTATCTAACTCTTCTACTAATAACTTCTTCCTGATGTTGTAAATAGTATTGAATCATTTCTTTTAATGATAATGTTTTTGGTTCATTATTCACTAAAGCAATGGAATTAACACCAAAAGTTGTTTGTAAAGCTGTTAATTTATATAATTGATTAAGAATAACTTCAGGTTGTACATCTTTTCTTAATTCTATAACAACTCTAATACCTTCTCTACTAGATTCATCATTAACAGCTGTTATACCATCAATTCTTTTTTCTTTAACATTTTCAGCTATTTTTTGAATCAATCTAGCTTTATTAACCATATAAGGTATTTCTGTTGCAACAATAGCTTTTTTACCACCATGAATATCCTCAATATGTGTTTTTGCACGCATGACAATTAATCCATTACCTGTTTCATAAGCTTTTTTGATGGCTGATTTACCTAATATATAAGCACCTGTAGGAAAATCAGGACCTTGAATATAATTATCCATAAGTTTCACAACTGTGATATCAGGATTATGAGCAACTGCTATCACTGCATCAATAACCTCACCTAAATTATGAGGTGGAATATTAGTAGCCATACCTACTGCAATACCTGTTGTTCCATTAATTAACAGATTAGGAATACGTGAAGGGAGAACTTCTGGTTCTCTTTCTTCACCATCATAGTTAGGTATAAAATTAACAGTATCTTTGTTGATATCTCTTACTAGTTCCATAGATATCTTTGACATTCTTGCTTCTGTATAACGTTGTGCAGCAGCACCATCACCATCAATAGAACCAAAGTTTCCATGACCGTCAACCAACATATAACGATAACTAAAATCCTGAGCCATTCTAACCAAAGCATCATAGATAGAAGTATCTCCATGAGGATGATATTTACCCATAACTTCCCCAACAATACGAGCAGACTTCTTATAAGGCTTATCGCTATGGCATCCTAATTCATTCATACCATATACAATTCTTCTTTGTACTGGTTTTAAACCATCTCTTACATCAGGTAAAGCTCTTTGAACAATAACTGACATCGCATAATTAATAAAAGACTGTTTCATTTCAGATGTCAGTGTTCTTTTTTTAATTTCTCTTTCTTCCATGCCTTACCTCCTATAAATCTAACTCTGCTTCAGTTGCATGTTCCTGTATAAATTCACGTCTAGGTTCAACTTTTTCACCCATTAACATATCAAACATCGTATCTGCTTGAATAGCATCATCTAAATCTATTTGCCATAATACTCTATTTTCAGGATTCATAGTTGTATCCCATAATTGATCAGCATTCATTTCTCCTAAACCTTTATATCTTTGTAAACTAAATTTAGCATTAGGTCCTAATTCATCACGTTTCTTTGCTAACTCTTCATCAGAATATAAATAATACTCTTCTTTGCCATGTTTTAATAAATAAAGCGGAGGTTGTGCTGCATAAACATATCCCTGTTCTATTAATGGTCTTAAGAAACGATATAAGAATGTTAACATCAATATTCTTATATGGCCACCATCAACATCAGCATCGGTCATAATTACTATTTTATGATATCTTAACTTACTAATATCAAATTCTTCACCAATACCTGTACCAAATGCAGTAATCATTGATCTAATTTCTTCATTTGATAAAATACGATCTAATCTAGCTTTTTCAACATTTAATATCTTACCTCTTAAAGGTAAAATAGCTTGTGTTCTTCGATCTCTACCACTTTTAGCACTACCACCGGCAGAATCTCCCTCGACAATAAATACTTCACATTCACTAGGATCTCTAGATTGACAATCTGCTAATTTACCAGGTAAATTAATAGAATCCAAAGCTGATTTTCTTCTAGTTATTTCTCTTGCTTTTTTAGCAACTAATCTTGCATGTGATGCAAGTATTGCCTTATTGATAATAATTTGTGCTGTATTAGGATTTTCTAATAAGAATTTTTCTAATGCATCACTTACAACCTTATTAGTAATTCTTCGTACTTCAGAATTTCCTAACTTTGTTTTTGTTTGTCCTTCATATTGAGGATCGGGATGCTTAACAGAAACAATGGCAGTTAAACCTTCACGACAATCATCACCTGTTAAAGCTTCATCATCTTTCTTGATAAAATTACCACTCTTAGCATATTTATTTAAAACTCTTGTAAGGGCCATTCTAAAGCCTTCTTCATGCGTTCCACCTTCATGAGTATTAATATTATTACAAAAAGAATAAATATTTTCCTGAAAACCATCATTATATTGCATACTCATTTCAACAGTAATATCTTCGATAGCATCTTCAACATATATAATTTCATCATGAATAGGTGTTTTATTCTTATTTAAATAAGCAACATATTCTTTAATACCACCCTCATAATGATATTCATGAGACTTAATATTTTCTAAACGATGATCTTCTAATATAATTTTTAAACCTTTATTTAAAAACGCTAACTCTCTAATTCTTTGTTTTAAAGTATCATAATCATAAGTCGTTGTTTCAGTAAATATAAGTGGGTCTGCTTTAAATCTTACTGTTGTACCAGTATCATCACAATCACCAATCGTTTGCAGTTCACCAACTGCATGACCACCATTTTCAAACTTTTGATAATAAATATGACCATCTCTATGAACTTCAACCTCTAACCATTCACTTAATGCATTAACAACACTTGCACCAACACCATGGAGTCCACCAGATACTTTATATCCTCCTCCACCAAACTTACCACCAGCATGTAATACAGTAAATATTGTTTCAATAGTACTTTTACCAGTCTTAGGATGAATACCAGTAGGCATACCACGCCCATTATCTATAACCTTAACAATATCATCTTTTTCCAAAATAACTTTAATAACACTACAATAACCTGCTAAAGCTTCATCAATAGAATTATCCACAATTTCCCAAACCAAATGATGCAATCCTCTTGCAGAAGTTGTCCCAATATACATACCAGGTCTTTTTCGAACAGCTTCTAGTCCTTCTAAAACCTGAATATCATCATCATTATAACTATGTTGAACTTTTTCTATTTCTTCCACCTATAATACTCCTTTCACACAACCACTTTCAATTTCAATCTTTTTTGCTTCATCTATAACATTATGATGAATACCATCAATATTCGTTGAAGTTAAAAATGTTTGAACCTTACCTTGAATGAGATTCAATAATTTCGTTTTCCTAACATCATCTAATTCACTCAATACATCATCTAATAATAATACTGGATATTCCCCTATTTCCTTTTTTATAAGTTCTAATAATCCTATTTTAATAGCTAAAACTATGGATCTTTGTTGCCCTTGAGAGGCATAAATACTAGCATCTTTATCATTAAGTTTCATAATCATATCATCTTTATGAATACCATGATTAGTTGATTTAAATAAGATATCTTTTGGATAATCTTTTTCATATTGTTCCATAATACTTTCATAAGTCATTTCTTTATAATATGTTTTATATTCTAAAGATAATGTTTCATGATGTAATGAAATATAATCATACATTTTTTTAGATATATCATTTAATAGTTCTATAAATTCATATCTTTTTTTCATAAGATCTACTTGAATATGAGCCATTTGTTCCGATAATACTTCTAAGTATTCATCTTTGGATTGATGTTTTTCATTTAATAATTTTAAGTATTTATTTCTTTCTTTAAGAAGCTTATGATAATTATTTAAATTATACATATAGATAGGTGATATTTTAGCTATTTCGTCATCTATAAGCTTTCTTCTTAGTTTTGGACTTCCTTTTATTAACATTAAATCTTCAGGTATAAATAATACCACATTCAAATAACCAACATAATCACTACTTTTTTTTATTTCTTTATGATTAATTAAAGCTTTTTTTCCGAGTTTAGATAGAATAATTTCTAATTCTATATTTTGATGATTACTTTCTACAAAACCATGAAGTTTTGTAAAGTCTTCATCAAAATATATCATTTCATCAATAACCTTAGTTTTAAAACTTCTAGACATCGATAATATATAAATAGCTTCTAATAGATTGGTTTTACCTTGAGCATTTTTACCAATAATAATATTAATATAAGGATCAAAATCTATAGAACATTGTTGATAATTTCTAAAATTTTTTAATTCTATATGATTAATCTTCATTTTTAATGATAAATTCTCTATCTAAAAATGAAACACGATCCCCATTGTATAATTTCTTACCTCTTCGTGTTTCTATTTCACCATTAACCAAAACCTCGCCATTTTGAATCACAATCTTAGCTAGTGATCCACTATCAACTAGTCCTGTTAATTTAAGTGCTTGTCCTAAAACAATAAATTCAGTTTGAATATTCAATTCTTGCATATCACCACTCCTCTTAACCTTAATCATTATATCACAAATTGATTAAAAATGATAGTTTAAAAGGCATTTATATCAAAAACGATATATAACTCATTTTTAGCACAAATGCCCACAGAAGCCAAAATTTGGCTCAATTTTTAAATAAGCAAGAAAAAAGCAAGAATTTAAATTATATATAACATGTTATAATACAGCAAGAGGTGAACACTATGAATCAACGTATTAATCATTACGCTCATCAAAGTATTGATACATTATTTCAAGATTTTCATATAACTGATAAAGGATATAATCAAAAACAAGTGGAAATAAGTAAAAAACAATATGGCAGTAATGAAATGATTATACAAAGAAAAGATAAATTAAAATATCGTTTAAAACATGCATTTATTAATCCATTTTCCATTATATTATTTATATTAGCTATTGTATCATTTATTACTGATGTCTTATTATCATCTAATTATAGTCATAATATGACAACCTTTATTATTATAATGACTATACTTATTTTAAGTGATATTATTCGTTATATACAAGAAACACAAGCAAAAAAAGTGATGGATAAATTAACACATATGATACAAACAACTGTTAGTGTTAAACGTGATAATCAATGGCAAGAAATATTATCTGATGAAATAGTTGTAGGTGACTATATACGTTTTTTTGCAGGAGATAACATACCTGCTGATATAAGAATTACTAAAGCTCAAGATTTATTTGTTTCCCAATCCATGTTAACGGGTGAAAGTACCATAGTAGAAAAAAATAAGGAAACAATACTTATTCAAAATATTCATTCATTTAATCAGTATAGTAATATTGCCTTTATGGGATCAATAATTATTGGTGGTAAAGGTGAGGAAATTGTTTTAGTTGTTGGTAAAGAGAGTGTATATGGTAGTATGAATGAAAATGATTATAAAGAAGATAATTATTTTGATCAAGGTGCCCATGCAATATCTTTAGTGCTTATACGTTTTATGATTGTATTAGTTCCCATTGTTTTTATTGCTTGTACTTTAACGAAAGAAAATCTATTATCAGCATTTTTATTTGCTTTATCAGTAGCAGTAGGTTTGATGCCTGAAATACTACCAATGGTCATTAATGCATGCTTAGCAAAAGGATCTTCTTCCATGCAACAAAAAGAAACAATTATAAAAAATATCAATGCCATGCAAGGCTTTGGTAGTATGGATATACTATGTGTGGATAAAACAGGAACACTAACTCAAAATCAATTAACATTAGAATATTATTTAGATATATTAGGAAATGAAAGTCAGAAAGTATTATCCTATGCTTATTTAAATAGCTACTTTCATACAGGTGTCAATAATCATATAGATAAAGCTATTCTAAAGTGCCAAGATATGAATAATATGAAAGAATATTTTCATTCATTAACATCTTCTTATATAAAAATAGATGAATTACCCTTTGATTACGATAGAAAATTTGCTTCCGTACTCATTCAAAATAATCACCAAACATTACTCATATTCAAAGGAAGTATCGATGAAATATGTCAACATTGTTCCTATATTGAACACAATCATCAACAAATACCTATAACAGATAATATATATATTAATGTTCACAATATTGTAGATGAAATGCTAGAAGATGGTATGAAAGTTATAGCAATTGCTTATAAACCATTAGAAAAACAAATCATTCAAAAAGAAGATGAAAATAATCTTATATTATTAGGTTATATAGTATTCTTTGATGCACCTAAACAAACAGCAAGTCTTGCGATTGAAAAACTTCAACAAATGCATATTAATATTCGTGTATTAACAGGTGATCAAAAAAATGTTACACTATCTATTTGTCAAAGACTCAATATAGATACTAATCATGTATTAACTGGTTCTCAATTAGATCAATTAAATTCTGATAATTACTTAACGACTATAGAAAATACACATGTATTTGTAGAATTATCACCAAAACAAAAAGAAAAAATTGTAAAATCATTAAAAACTAATGGTCATACGGTTGAATATTTAGGAGATGGCATGAATGATTTACCAGCAACTTTAAAAGCCGATGTGGGCATATCAGTTGATAGTGCTGTTGAAGCTATTAAAGAAAGTGCTGATGTTATTTTATTAAGAAAAGATTTAAATGTATTAGAAGAAGGTATTATTGAAGGTAGAAAAGCTTTTTCAAATATGTCAAAATATATAAAAATAACAGCCTCATCCAATTTTGGTAATATTTTTTCTATAGTCCTAGCAAGTATATTTTTGCCATTCTTACCAATGACAGCTATACAACTACTACTATTAAATTTATTATATGATGTTTTATGTTTAATACTACCATGGGATCATGTTGATAAAGAATTACTCAATGATCCATTAGAATGGGGTGATCGTCATTTAGGAAAATTCATGAGATTCTTTGGACCAATTAGTTCATTATTTGACATTATAACATTCTTATTTCTCTATTTTATATTTTGTCCTATGATTTGTGGTGGTCATTATAATGCTATTGATATACAAACACAAACTTATTTTATATCACTATTTCAAACAGGATGGTTTTTAGAATCTATGTGGTCACAAATACTCATACTCCATTTATTAAGAACACAAAAAATACCATTTATTGAAAGTAAGCCATCTAATCCAGTAATTATAGTAACAACTATTGGTATATTATTTTATACTATTCTTACTTTTACAAGTGTTGGTCATTTATTAGATCTAACTGCTATGCCTTTATCTTATTTTACATTTCTTATCATAATTGTTATATTATATTTATTAACAGTTACATTATCAAAATCATGGTATATTCATAAAAATCACGAATTACTTTAAGGAGGAGAATTTATATGAAAAAGAAAATTGGATTTGTAAGTTTAGACTCAACGACTATCAAAGAAATTCATGAACAATTGATTTATTCTACTATTAATGTCAAAGATTTTACTTCTGGTTTAGAAGATATGATGAATGGTTCTATGCATTCCCTTATGTTAGAAATGAATGACCAAAATATATCTTATAATGATATTATCCAATATCGTGATTTAATCATTAATTATAGATATAGAAAAGTGCTAAGAAATAACATTGAAATTAATTTAACTCCTAAAGAATTTGATATACTTTACTTTCTTGCTCAAAATCAAGGAGAAGTATTTACTAAAGAACAAATATATAAAGCTGTATGGAAAAATGATTATTTATTAGATGATAGTAATATCATGGCATTTATTAGAAAATTACGTAAAAAAAATCGAATCACATCCTGATAATCCAGAATATATAATTACAATATGGGGCATTGGTTATAAATTCAATGATCAATAATTCTTACCAAAATGCAAGAAAAATGCAAGATTTCATTCATGTGATAAATCTTGTGTTTTTTTTATACTTTAAATGAAGGGAGGTTTTTAAAATGAATAAAAAATCTAAAAAAATGAATAGAGAAGAAATTCAAAAAGAAATTCAAATTTCTTTAATACATGATGAACAAAATGATTTATTACATTTTGCTGCAATGAGTTCTATTGAAGAACTATTTAAGAAGTTTCATACATCTTTATGTGGTTTAAATGAAGATGATGTCAAAAAAAGTTCAGATTTATATGGAACTAATGTAGTAGATGATGGCTCAAAAAAGACATTAAATGAAAGACTAGTGGATGCATTTGTAAATCCATTTACACTTATTCTATTTTGTTTAGCTATAGTTTCATCTATTATAGACATGCTATTTCCATATTTTGAAATGTTTGGTAATACCAAAGAAAATTTTGATTGTTTAACAGTAGTTATTATATCAACAATGGTATTAATTTCTGGTATTATGAGATTTGTGCAGGAATCAAGAAGTGGTAGAGCTGTAGATGCTTTACTTGATATGATTACAACAACTTGCACAGTCACACGTGAATCAAAACAAATGGAAATACCCCTAGATGATCTCGTTGTTGGTGATATTATTCATTTATCTACAGGAAATATGGTACCAGGTGATGTACGTTTGATAGAAACTAATGATTTATATGTAAGTCAGGCTAGTTTAACTGGTGAAAGTGAACCTATTAAAAAAATAAATTCAACAATTATTGTTCAACAAACTTCATTAACTGATTATTCAAATATTGCTTTTATGGGCAGTAATGTTGTATCTGGTAGTGGTAAAGGCATTGTTATAAGAGTAGGAGACCATACAATGTTTGGTATGATGGCTTCTCATTTATCAGATGAACCAGTAGAGACAAGTTTTACTAAAGGTGTTAATGATGTTTCATGGGTACTTATTCGTTTTATGATGGTTATGGTGCCATTAGTATTTATTATTAATGGTTTTACAAAACATGATTGGTTACAAGCATTCTTATATGGTATATCTATTGCTGTTGGATTGACACCTGAAATGTTACCAATGATTGTCACAACTTGTTTGTCTAAAGGTGCTGTTACAATGAGTAAAAAGAGTACTATTGTTAAAAATCTTAATTCTATTCAGAATTTTGGTGCAATAGATATTCTTTGTACAGATAAAACAGGTACATTGACACAAGATAAGGTTGTTTTAGAATATCATTTAAATGTAAATGGTGAAGATGATACACGTGTATTAAGACATGCTTATTTGAATAGTTATTTTCAAACAGGTTATAAGAATCTGATGGATTTGGCTATTATCAATAAAACTGAGGAAGAAGAGGAAGAAAATCCAGAATTATTAGATTTATCAGAAAACTATATTAAAGTAGATGAAATACCTTTCGATTTTCAGCGTCGTCGTTTGACAACTGTTGTACAAGATAAAGAAGGTAAAACTCAAATGGTTACCAAAGGTGCTGTCGAAGAAATGCTTTCTATTTGTAAGTATGTTGAATATGAAGGTCATGTTGAATTATTATCTTACTCATTAGAACAAGAAATATTAAAAACAGTTGATGAATTGAATGATAAAGGTTTCCGTGTATTAGCTTTAGCTCAAAAAAGCAACCCATCTCCAGTTGAATCTTTTAGTGTTAAAGATGAATCAGATATGGTATTAATGGGTTATTTGGCTTTTCTAGATCCACCAAAAGAATCTACAGCCCAAGCTATTTCAACTTTAAAGAATTATGGTGTTACGACTAAAATATTAACAGGAGATAATGAAAAAGTTACCAGAACTATTTGTAAACAAGTTGGTTTTGAAGTCAAAAATATGTTATTAGGTAGTGATTTAGAAAATATGAATGATGAAGAATTAGCAATTAAAGCAGAAAAGACAGATGTATTTGCTAAATTGACACCTGAACAAAAAGTACGTGTTGTTTCAGCCTTACGTCAAGGTGGTCATGTTGTTGGATTTATGGGTGATGGTATTAACGATGCAGCAGCTATGACAAATGCTGATGTTGGTATATCTGTTGATAGTGCTGTTGATATTACTAAAGAATCTGCTGATATTATTTTATTGGAAAAAGATTTAATGGTATTGGAACAAGGAATTATTGAAGGTAGAAAAATTTTTGCAAATATGATTAAATATATTAAAATGACAGCATCTTCTAATTTTGACAATATGTTTTCTATATTAGCGGCATCTATCCTTTTACCTTTTCTATCAATGATGAGTATCCATTTAATTTTACTGAATCTTATTTATGATATATCATGTATTGCAATACCTTGGGATAATGTTGATGAAGAATTTATTAAAGAACCACAAGATTGGGATACATCAGGTATTTCAAGTTTTATGATTTGGCTTGGATCAACCAGTTCAATCTTTGATTTTACAACTTATATCTTTATGTATTTCATTATATGTCCAACGGCTGTATCACATGGTATTTTATATAATGATCTTGCTAATCATTTTAGTGGCGATACGCTTGTTCAAATTCAAGCATTATATATGGGCTTATTCCAAGCAGGCTGGTTTATTGAATCAATGTGGAGCCAAACATTGGTTATCCATATGATAAGAACACCTAAATTACCATTTATTCAAAGTCATGCTTCAGCACCATTAACATTACTAACATGTACTGGTATAGCTATATTAACTATTATACCATTTTCACCTTTAGGTTCAGTTCTAGGATTTACAGCACCACCTGCATATTATTTCTTATATTTGATTCCATGTATATTCCTTTACATGTGCTTAGCAACTAGTATTAAAAAAGCATATGTGAAACATTATGGAAAATTACTATAAGGAGGTTTAATAATGAATTGGTTAGATTTATATATGAAATATTTTGGAACGACTACATTATTTGGTATTGATTTAGGATTTTATATTACAATGTTTATTGTATTAGTTATCGTTATATTAATGAATGTCATAGAATGGAATTTAAAACCAAAAGTTGAAAAAAATAGTGAGAAATAAATCTCACTATTTTTACTTACTTAAATCTTCACCGTTTATTTCAATAACTTTTTTATACCAATAGAATGAATCTTTAGGTCTTCTAGATAAATCACCAGTACCATCATCATGTTTATCCACAAAGATAAATCCATAACGTTTTCTCATTTCACCAGTTCCTGCTGAAACTAAGTCAACACATCCCCAAGTTGTATATCCAATCAAATCAACACCATTATCAATCGCATTAGACATAGCCTCTATATGAGGAATAAAATAATCAATACGATAATCATCATGAATAGAACCATCTTCTTCTACTTTATCAAAAGCTCCTAATCCATTTTCTACAACCATTAAAGGAATTCTATATCTATCATAAATCTTCTCTAATGTATATTGTAAACCTAATGGATCCAAAGCCCAGCCCCAATCAGAATAAGTCAAATATGAATTTCTAATACCTGCTGAATAATTACCTTGAACTGTATCTTCAGTTTTATGTGTTGTCACATTATTAGTCATATAATATGAATATGTAAACATATCAACACAACCTTCTTTTAAGGCAACCTTATCTTCTTCAGTAATATCTAAATCAGTAACATTGTGTTCTTTCCAAATTCTCTTAGAGAATGGAGAATATTCACCAAAACATTGAACATCACCACAATAATAGAAGTTTTCTTCAATATTTTGTTGACAAAGTAATACATCTTTAGGATCACAAGTATAAGAATATGTAATAGCACCTGATAACATACATCCAATCATATTATCAGGATCAATTTCATGTCCTAATTTAACAGCTTTAGTACTAGCTACAAATTGATAATGCAAATGTGTTAAACGTTTCTTATAATCTTCATCACTTGCACCATCACCAAACATATTAATAACATTTAAAGTATTATTGATTTCATTGAATGTTAACCAATATTTTACTAAACCTTTATATTCAGTAAAAATTGTTTTACAATACTTCACAAATAAATCAATATAAACACGATCTTGCCAATCACCATATTTTTCAACTAATGCAATAGGTGTATCAAAATGATGAATCGTTACCAATGGTTCAATGTTATGATCCTTTAATTCTTTAAAAACATCACGATAAAATTCAATACCTTCTTGATTAGGTGTATCCTCTTCACCAGTAGGATAAATTCTAGATCAAGAAATAGACATTCTAAACATCTTAAAGCCCATTTCAGCCATTAAAGCAATATCTTCCTTATAATGATGATAAAAATCTGTACCTTCATGATTAGGATAAAGATATTCATCAAAGCATGCATAATGAGCACCTTCTTCAGGTAATGAATCATCAAATGGTACTTGATTAGTTGCATGATGATTACCATCTTTATCAATCCAAGTTACCTTTCTAGATTCCTTAACACTACCACCTGTTGTAAAATCAGTTAAAGCAGGACCTCTGCCACCTTCATTTCAACCACCTTCATACTGGTTAGCAGCTGTTGCACCACCCCAGAAAAAAATTCTTTGGAAAACTCATCTTAAAACCTCCTTATTTCTTCCTTATTTATATTTTAATCCAATTGTTCCTTAGTTACAATCATTTCTGCTTTTTTATAATGAACATAATAAGGAGTATGATTGAAAGCATATGCTTCTGTAGGATAAAATTCTATGTTATTTTTTAACAATTGATCACATAACTTAACCATATCCTTCATGAGTTGAAAATTAAGTTCATTAAACTCTGATACTTGAGATTCATACTCTTGATGTGCATGTCCACCATAAAATTTCCATGTATCATCCACACCTAAATCTTTTAATTCTTTAATATTAGTTTCCAATGATAACTTATAATCCTTAATACTTAAACTTTCTGGTAATTGTAACCAAACTCCACAACCAGAACCAATGGCATCACCAGTAAATATTGTTTTATTTTTCATATCTACAAATATTACTGAGCCTGGAGTATGACCAGATAAATCAATGACCTTTATTTCATGATTTACTAAATTAAATGAATCAGGCATTTCTAATAAGTCATCAGGATTTTTAAAATGCAACATTTCACAATTAAAATGTCCTCTTTTCATGGTCATATGTTGTTTATAAGTATCCAAATCTTTTAAATTCATATAAACATCATCAAATTCATTACTTAATCCAATATGATCAATATGACCATGAGATAAAGCCAATATAACAGGTTTATCAGTAATAAGAGTTATAGCATCCATCAAACTATCTTCATCCATACCACTATCTATTAATAATGCTTTATCATTACCTTTAATTAAAAATAAAGCTTCTTTATATTTATCCAAAATACATGTTGTATCTTGATTTATTTTATATATTTCATACATAACATAACCTAATTATATGTTCTTACTGGTAAAATAAGATGCATAGAATAATCGACATCATTATCTTTTTGATCATAACTTCTGATAATAAATTGTCTCATATTACCTACAAATAATAATATAACCTTATCAGTATTTAAACTTCTAATAGCATCACTTAAATATTTAGCTTTAAATGATATTTTTAAAGGATCTCCCTTAAAAACAGCATCATATAAATTTTCTTCTACAGAACCAACTGATTGAGAATAAGAAGATACTTTAACATTCTCACTATCCATGGTTAAAGTAATATAATCATCTTTCTCATCCAATAATAAAGTAGCACGTGATACAGCATTCAACAATTTATAACTATCAACAGTTAAAGTATGATTGAATGATTGAGGAATTAAACGTGAAATATCAGGATATGTACCTTCCACTAATCTAGATCTAACATATATATCATCAAAAACAAATAACGATTTACGATCTGATACATAAACATCAACAACTTCATCTTTTTCAATGATACGACTCAATTCATTAAGACTCTTTTTAGGAATAATAATATCAAACAAGGCATCAGAATCAGTTTTAATTGTCTTTTTAGCAAGTCTATAAGTATCAGTAGCTGTTAAATTTAAAATATTATCTTGAAATTTAAAATTAACACCTGTATATGCTGGACTTGTTTCTTTATTACTTGTAGCAAAAACAGTTTGTTCAATAGCTTCTTTTAATAAAAAGGCATGAATTGTAAAATGAACACCTTCTGTAGAAAAATCTATACGTGGATAATCAAAAGCTGACATACCATTTAGCTGAAATTTAGAATTATTCCCTTCAATTCTCGTAAGTGTTCCATCTACAATGAATATATGGATATCTTCACTATCCATTTTTCTAACAATTTCTAATATATATCTAGAATTTAAAACAACTGATCCTTTTTGATTAATTTTTAAATTTTCTTTTATTGTTACTTGAATAGACATATCACTATCACTACCAGTTAATATTAATCGATCATTTTTAAAATCAAATTGAATACCAATTAAAGCTGCAATAGGATTCTTTGGTGAAACAGCTCTTGAAACTTTAGAAAGAGCATCTAATAAAACTTTACGATTAACTATAAAATCCATAATTTTCTCCTTTTTTTATATTTTATATTTATATAATTTAATAATAATACTGTGCAAAATGTGCATAACTTAAAATTTATACTAATTTAACATAATTTTTAAATAATTTTAATGTGAAAAACTTGTGCACAAATGTGCAAAACTAAATAAGCTTCTTTTTGATTTCATCTATAGCTTGTTGATAATTTTTATCAGTTTTTAATTTGTTTTGAACTTTATTATGGGCTTTCATGACAGTAGAATGATCTCTACCACCAAATTCTTGTCCAATTTGAATAAATGAAATATCTTGAATAAGTTCTCGTACTAAATAGATAGCTATATGTCTTGCCATAGCTATAGAAGATGTACGACTTTTAGAATTAATCTGTTTAACAGTTAAATTATAATAATCAGCAACACATTGTTTAATACTATCAACTGTTAATTCTTTCTTGTTTTCTGGAATATAAGAATCTCTAAAAGCTTCTAAAGCAAAATCTAAGTCAATAACATCTTTATCTGTAGGACATATTAACTTATAAAATAACAATCTTTTTAAACTTCCCTCTAATTCTCTAACATCAGTATTAAAATGACTAGCTATAAAATCCAATACTTCTTCTTTTATAGGATATTCTACATTTTCTATTTCTATCTTTTTTCTTAAAATAGCTTTAGAAGTTTCAAATTCAGGCGTATCAATACTAACTGTCAATCCTGAAGAAAAACGACTAACTAAACGACTTTCCATACCTCTTAAATCTCTAGGAGGTTTATCTGAAGTAATAACAATTTGTTTTTTATTATTAATTAAAGTATTAAAAATATTAAAAAATATCTCACTACTAGAATCTTTTTTAGCCATAAATTGTATATCATCAATAAGTAAAATATCAATATGTCTATATTTATAATTAAATTCATCAATAGTATGATTGGATAAAGATGAAATATATTCATTAACAAAATTTTCACTAGTTATATACAAAACTCTAATATTTGAATCTTTCTTTTGCACATAATTTCCAATAGCATTTAATAAATGGGTTTTCCCTAAACCAGAATTACTATGAATAAATAATGGAGAATAAGAAATACCAGGTTTCATTGCAACAGCAAGTGAAGCATTTTGAGCAATCCTATTACTATTTCCTACAACAAAATTTTCAAATGTTAAATCATCATTTAAATTATTTTCAAATTCTAATAATTGATCTTTAGTAGCATAACTTTTATTATAATCTTCTTCACTCATCAAATTAAGATGATATTGACCATTGGTAACACTATTATATATTTCTTCAAGATATTCCATATAATTAATAACAAAATCATAACTCCATTTTGTATCAATAGTTATAATAACATTATTTTTTTCAATATCCTGAATTTTCATGGTAGTAAAAAAAGAATCATAAGTAATCTTATCTAATTTGAAATCTTCTAAACGACTTTTGAATATATTTAAGGTTTTCTGCCAATCAATATCTAAATTATTCACATAATCACCTTCTCTCAATAAACTATTATAGAGGAAATTGCATAATTTTTGAAGTATAAATAAGTTTTGCACCATTTATTCACATAGTTATGCACATTAAACAATTAGCTTATATCACTACTTTTTTAGTTTTCCACAACTTTTATAAAAGAAAAAAAGTGCATAAATTTTTTGTTCCTGTGCAAAATTGTGAATAAATTTATAATAAAAAAGTTATTCTTGTCTTTTTACACAAGTTATTCATAAAAAAAGTATTGATAAAAAGAAAATAATTTAAAGTTATGCACAATTGTGCATAACTTTCTTTCACATTATGCATAACTTGTGCAAAATATAATAAAAAAGCATATATAAATATGTTTTAAAAGTATTTGATTTTTATATATATTTTATAGATAATATAGAAGAAAAAAAGAGGATTAAAATTATGGTAGCTTTATCAACACTTTTTCCAGTATTTTTTATGCTGGCATTAGGTTTTATATGTAAACTTAAAGGATGAATTATTCCAGAACAAAAGGCTGGAGCTAATACTATTGTATTTAATATTTTGTTTCCAATTCTTGTATTAAATTTGATATTATCAGCAACGATTGATATGACACAAATTAAGATTATTGCTTATGTTTTTGTAGCTTATATGATAGCCCTTGTATATGGTAAAATTGTAGCACCACTAGCTTCAAAGAAATATGTAAAATTTTCACCTTATTTATTGACAGTGGTAGAGGGTGAAAATGTAGCTTTACCATTATATTTATCAATTGTAGGAACTTCTAGTAATACTGTTATTTATGATATTGCAGGAACTGTTACTTGTTTTATTATTTTTCCAATATTAATTGCTAAAGAATCATCTAGTGCAACTTCTACTAAAGAATTGGTTAAAAGTATTTTTTCTAATTCATTTGTGATTGCAGTTATTATAGGATTAGCTTTAAATTTAACTGGTGTTTATAGTTATTTATTAGCTTCACCTTTAGGTGATACAATCACTGCAACATTTTCACAAGTAACAACACCTATTGTATCAATGATATTATTCTGTTTAGGATATGATTTGAATATTGATAAGAATACTTTAGGACCTATCTTAAAATTAATAGGAATGAAATTAGTAGCTGGTGTAGCTATTATTGTAGGATTCTTTATATTATTTCCTGATTTAATGGCAGATAAAACATATATGATGGCTCCTATTCTTTATTTTACAGCACCTACAGGATTTGGTTTAATGCCAGTTATTGAGCCATTGTATGAAAATGAAGATGATGGTGCATTTACGAGTGCATTTGTATTATTATTTATTATAGTTAGCTTGATTGTATATACTCTTGTTGTGTTATTTATAGCCTAAAATCATAAAAAACTTAAGGATTTTACTAAACAAATTTCAATATTTTCATTGACTTATACTTTTAAAGAATCTATAATAATGGGGCATATGTTAGTGTGTATAAAAAATTATAGATTTTGGAGGTGTTAAAAAATGAAAAGAACATATCAGCCAAACAAAAGAAAAAGATCAAAAACTCATGGTTTTAGAGCTAGAATGGCAACAGTAGGTGGAAGAAAAGTACTTGCTCGTCGCCGCAAGAAAGGAAGAAAAGTATTATCTGCCTAATATAAAATACCACTTTAATGTGGTTTTTTTCTAAAAAAATATGAAAAAAGAATATCGAATTAAGAAAAATGAAGACTTTCAACGTATTATAAAAAAGAAAAAAAGTGTTTCTAACCAGTGTTTTGTGATGTATTATGATGAAAATAGAAGTCATATGAGAGTAGGCATATCAGCAAGTAAAAAATTAGGTAATGCTGTAACTCGTAATAAAGTTAAAAGACAAGTAAGAATGATGATTAAAGAAGTTTTTGATGATAAGAAGGGTATGGATTATATTGTCATAGTTAGAAATAAATATCTTAAATGTTCATATAAAGATAATCTTAAAGAATTAAAATATCTCTATGACAAAATAAATAAAAGGATGGAAAATTAGAAATGTGTTTAGATCAACGTACAAAGAAATATATAAAAATTGTAGCGTTAATAGCAATCATCTTAGTTTTAGCTGGATGTACTGCTAATTTAGATTCTGACGGAAAGTTAATTGCAGAGCGTGCTATTACAGCAGATACTGAGTGGAGTTTATCGGCTGGTTGGTTTGATTTCTTTTTAACAATTCCAATTGCTAAAGGAATTTTATGGATAACAGATTTAACTGGCAATGTAGCATGGGGTGTTGTTGCTTTAACAATTTTTATTAACTTATTGATTTTACCAATTATGATTAGATCTACAGTATCGAGTCAAAAAATGCAATTGCTGCAACCAGAATTAGAAAAAATTCAAAGAAAATATGTAGGAAGAAATGATCAAACTTCACAAATGAGACAAAGTGCTGAAATGCAAGCTTTATATAAGAAACATGGTGTTAGCATGTGGAGTTCATTAATTACATTTATAACATTACCTATCATGTTAGCAATGTATCAGGCAGTGCAAAGAATTGAAATTTTATATTCAACGACTTTCTTAACATTACAGTTAGGGTCAACACCTATGACAATGATTACTAGTGGACATTGGCAATATATTATTGTCGTATCATTAGTTGGATTATCTCAATATTTTGCAATTGAAATAAATAATATTATGGCAAGACGTAGTAAGAAATATCGTAGAACACAACAAGAGCAATCAATGAAAACTATGAATTATGTCATGATAGCAATGATTGTTTGGTTCTCATTATCATTACCAACTGCGATGTCTCTTTATTGGATTACAACAAGTATCATTACTATTGTAAGAACTGTATTTATTCAAATATTTATTATTGAAAAAAATGGCAAAAAGAAATAAGGACGGGCAAAATTATGAAAACATATGAAGGAAAAAATGAAGAAGAAGTTGTTTCACTTGCTTGTCAGGATTTAGGCATTACACCTGATGAATTGACTTATGAAATTATTGAAGAAAAGAAAACTTTATTTCATAAAAAAGTTGTGATTGAATGTTATCATCAAGGTATGGTACAAGAATATTTAGAAGATTTTGTAAGAAGAACTCTTACAAATATGGAATTTGAGGTAGAAACAATTTCTTATATTCAAGATGGTCGTATTTATGTAAATATTAATACTGATAATAATTCAATTCTTATAGGTAAAAATGGTGTTATTTTAAGAGCATTAAACTTTATTGCTAAAAATGCTGTACAAAATGAATTTAAAAAACGTATTGAAATTAGTTTAGATATTAATGGTTATAAAGAAAATCGTTATAAGAAAGTAGCAGGAATGGCAAAGAGATTTGGTAAACAAGTACAACGTACAAAAGTTGATATGAAATTAGATCCTTTACCAGCAGATGAGAGAAAAGTGATTCATCAAGTGATTGCAACTATGGATCATCTAAAAACTGAAAGTAAAGGCGAAGGTAGAAATCGTTATATTATAATATCATATGTAAAGTAAAGTCCTATATATAGGACTTTTCTTATAGGAGGGAAAAATGAAACATATTATAGAGTCTTTTATTAGTTATTATAAGCCTTATAAGAAAGTATTTTTCTTTGATTTATTTTGTACAACAATTATTAGTATTATAGATTTGGCTTTTCCACAAGTCCTTAATTATTTAAATAAAACATTATATTTAAGTAGTTCTAGTGATATTATGAATCATTTATTATTATTAGCTATTATCTTATTAATAGCTTATATTATAAGAGTTTTATGTAAATATTATGTTTCTGCTCAAGGACATATTATGGGAGCTCAAATGGAAAGAGATATGTGTAAAGATTTATTTGATAAATATGAAGCATTATCTTTTAAATATTATGATCAAAATAATACAGGTGAAATGATGAGTAAGTTGATTAGTGATTTGTTTGATATTAGTGAATTTGCCCACCATGGTCCTGAAAATATATTTATTTCAGTGATTAAAATTATTGGTTCATTTATCTTATTATTTTATGTACATGTACCTTTAACTTTATTATTGATAGTTGTTACTTTAGGAATGGTTATTTTCTCATTTACCCAAAATAAAAAGATGCAAGAAACATTTATGGACAATCGACGTAAGATTGGTGGTATTAATGCATCTTTACAGGATACACTTGCTGGTATAAGAGTTGTAAAATCTTTTGCAAATGAAGACATAGAAAGAGAAAAGTTTAAAGTTAGTAATGAAAAGTTTATGGATTCTAAAAGACGAAATTATCACGCAATGGGAAGTTTTCAAGCAGGTAATAATTTTTTTCAAGGTTTATTATATGTAACTATACTTATTGGTGGTGGATATTTTATAGCTCAAGGGACATTGGAACCAGTATCATTAGCAACTTATGCTTTATATATTAATATCTTTGTAGCACCAATAGAAGTATTAGTAGAATTTACTGAAATGTTACAAAAAGGTTATTCAGGTTTTAAAAGATTTATGGAAGTTATTGATACACCTATCGATATACAAGATAGTGAGAATTGTCATGATTTAGAAAATGTTGAAGGTGTCATTGATTATAAGCATGTAACATTTGGTTATGATGATGATAAAGTATTTGATGATTTGAATATTCATATAGATAAGGGTAAAAGTATTGCTTTAGTTGGTCCTTCTGGTGGCGGTAAGACAACTATTTGTTCATTACTTTTAAGATTTTATGATGTGAATAGTGGTACAATTGAGATAGATGGTCAAAATATTAAAAATTTATCATTAAAATCATTAAGAAAATCTATAGGTATTGTACAACAAGATGTATATTTATTTACAGGTTCTATTAAAGATAATATAGCTTATGGAAGACCAGGAGCAAGTGATGAAGAAATTGTAGAAGCAGCTAAAAAAGCCATGATTCATGATTTCATTATGTCTTTACCAGATCAATATGATACTTATGTTGGTGAAAGAGGTACAAGATTAAGTGGTGGTCAAAAACAGCGTATATCTATAGCAAGAATATTTTTAAAAGATCCTAAAATACTTATCTTAGATGAAGCAACTTCAGCTTTAGATAATGAAAGTGAAAGATATGTACAAAGAAGTTTAGAAGCATTATCAAAAAATAGAACATGTATTACCATAGCTCATAGATTATCAACAATTAGAAATGCTGATGAGATTATAGTTATTAATGAAGAAGGTATTAAAGAAAGAGGAACACATGAAGAATTACTAGCATTGAATCAAGTATATGCTAGATATTATAAGTTACAATTTGAAGGTTTAGAAGACATATAAAAGACATATTTTAAGATTATATTGATTAAAAGAGGTAAAATCATGGATGATGAGATTATTGTAGCAATTGCTACCTCTAGATTAGAAGCAGCTATTTCCATTATTAGAGTGAGTGGTAAAGATTGTATAGCTTTTGTTCAAAGCTTCTTTACAGGTAAGATTATTAATAAAGATAGTCATACGATAACATATGGTTATATTGTTGATGGTGATAAGAAAATAGATGAAGTATTAGTAAATATCTATCGTGGTAAGAAAACTTTTACTGGTGAAGAAATGGTCGAGATTAATTGTCATGGTGGTGTTTATATTACTCAAAAGGTTTTTAATCTATGTTTAAAAAAAGGAGCTAGAATGGCTGAACGTGGTGAATTTTCTAAACGTGCATTTTTGAATGGACGTATTGATTTATCACAAGCAGAAGCTATTAGTGATTTGGTTACAGCTAAGAATGATTATGCAACAGATTTAGCTTTGAAAGGTATTCAAGGTAATATAAGTCATTTTATTGAAGATTTAAAGGAAGATTTGATTCAAATTATTACGCAAATAGAAGTCAATATTGATTATCCTGAATACGAAGATGTTGAAGAATTAACAGCTGAAAAACTATTACCATTAAGCCAAAACTTATTAGATAAAATGAATCATATTATTGATGCTTCTAAGAATGTTCATTTATTAAAAGATGGTATATCTACTGTTATTATTGGGAAACCTAATGTAGGTAAATCTAGTTTATTAAATGCTTTATTAGAAGAAGATAAAGCCATTGTTACAGATATTGCTGGAACAACAAGGGATATAGTTGAAGGTAGCATTAGATTGGATAATATTGTGCTGAATATGATTGATACTGCTGGTATTAGAAATACAAGTGATGTCATTGAAAGTATCGGTGTCAATAAGTCTATAGAATTGATTCATAAAGCAGATTTGGTTTTATTATTGATTGATAATTCTTCACCACTAGATGATGAGGATAAAGAACTATTAGAGTTATCAAAAGATACGAATCGTATTATTGTATTAAATAAGAATGATCAAGGATATGTCAATAATATTGATGGTATATCCATAAGTGTTAAAGAACATGATATAGAACCTTTAATCAATGAGATAAAAGATATGTTTAATAAAGGAAATATTACATCTACTTCTGATGATATACTAGCTAATGCTAGACAAATACAATTATTAGAAAAAGCCAAACAATCATTAGAAATAGCAGTTGATGCAATGCATCAAAATATTCCATCTGATTTAATAGTTACTGATTTATATGATAGTTGGGAAAATTTAAAAGATATATTAGGGGAACGTGCTAAGGAAGATTTATTAGATGAGTTATTTAAACGTTTTTGTATAGGTAAGTAGGAGATGATAATATGGATAAATTCCATTTTGCAGCAGAACGTTATTATAAGTATTTTAAAAATTCATGTATGTTTTCATTAGCTTCTTTAATAGTATTTATAGTTTTGACATTAATAGGTACAGATATAAGATATATATTTTTATTGCTATTTTATGTTACATTAGTAGAAGCAGTTGTATTATATATACTTTATTTTATCTTTAAGAAAAGAAAATAATTCTTTTCTTTTTGTTGTGTTTTTGGTACAATAGTTTTGCACATAAAAATAATAGTAAAACTTTTAAAAAATTAAAAAAAGTTATGTCAAGCAATTTTGAAAATGTCCTAAAAAATATCAAACATTAGCACCAGTCT